>WJKT01000018.1 GCA_014728955.1 Candidatus Peregrinibacteria bacterium | reverse complement strand
GCGGTATACTGCGGCAGCGAATAACCATACATTGAGAACCTCGGATCTTCGGAAACAACTGTAATAGCTTCTTCGGTAACTTTTGGAATTGCGTTTAAACTGCTCATATTGTCAGTTAATTCTTTGCGTGTAGGATAGCCAAAAAATCGAATTTTAGGTATTTCAGGAACATCTCCGTAAAAATCATCATATCGTTTTAATAAAATTTGCGTAACGCCCGTCATTGTTGTTGAGAGCGGTACGTCAACGGCATATAGACCATTCCCTATCGGATTTCGATTAAAATCATGTGTTAACAACTCACTCACGGGAACTTCAGCCAAGATGTGTTCGGGCAGCAATCCAACTGTCGTATTAGTAATAAAAAACGAATTTGGCGCTGCCAACGTAAACTTAATTGTCTTATCATCAACTTTTTCTATGGTAACGCCATCAAAATTAGCTTTTAATACCGGGTTTTGAAATGCAGGATCCTGGATAACGGTCTTATACGTAAACAGCGCGTCATTAGCATCAACCATTTCTCCATCATGCCAGGTCACCCCATCATGCATGGTAAAAGTATAGGTTAATTTATCTTCGCTTATAGTTACATCAGCAATATCACCTACTATTTTTCGCGTTGAAGAATCATATTTTGTTAACCCGCGAAATACCAACCGGCTTACATCTCGATCGGGTTCGTTCAAATCAGCATAAACGGGGTTAATTCTATAAATTCCACGCTGAAATCCTTCGGTATAAATCCCCTCTTTTTTAGTATCTCCTTTTATTAATTTTCCATATAAAAAATAGTGTCCTCCCACATACAAAAGAGCCACAAGGAGGATCACGCTCAGCACTTTCTCAAGCACCGAATATGATTTTACGGTACGTACAAATGTTGATTTCTTCTTCATGATTTATACAAACAGGTACAAGATTGAGCTTCCAACAAAGAGTAATGCAAAAACAATAGTCATTCTGAATAATATTTTTTCCGCACCTCGTTTACTAACGTGAAACCCGCCACCGCCACCAAAGGTTGCAGATAGACCGGCACTTCGTTGTTGCGAAAGTATTGATAAAATAAGAAGAATCGAGATAATGACTTGAAAAATTTGTACAGCTTCTTGCATAGAGTACAGCGTTAATTATTTTAATAAAATGTTTTGCGCCCAATTGATAATACCCAAAACAATTGCAGCAACAAGATAACTTCCCAGACCAGCAAATACAAGGGTAACATCACGGAATTCCATTGTATTAATAACCCATTGAGTAAGAAATAAAATAAAAGCATTGATAACAATAAGAAAAAGTCCGGCGGTAATCACTACAAATGGAAGCGAAAGGATTTTCATAATCGGCTTAATAAAGATATTAAGCAAACCAATAATAATACCACCAATAATAAAGAGTTTAATTCCTCCCGTACCGGCGACTTCATCCAGGAACTCTACTAAAACGTAAAGAGAAAGGGCATTTACCACTATTCCTAAAATAATCTTTTTTATCATAGAGATTTATTTTTATTAAGGACGAAAAAAGTATACGGAACACATAGGTAAAAAGCAACTAATCTTCTTGTTTAATAGCAATAACCACTGACGTCCCGTCAAGGTCAATGGTTTGTTCTTTATCATACATAAATTCACCGCTTTGTTGCAATTCAACCGCAAGCGTTTCTTTTTTAATATAATCCGCATACTTGGTAACGGCATCATCAACATCACCTTCGGCTTTTACTTGAAGATAAATTCGTTCATACACCTCATAACCGGCGTCTTTTCGCATTTCCTGAATATAACGAATTATATCTCTGGCATATCCTTCGTGACGCAAATCATCGGTAATGGTCGTATCAACAACAACAACAAAACCATCTTCTCCTTGCACATCAAAGCCTTCCTTCCCCGTAAATCCAATTTCAACCTCATCTTGTTCAAGAACAATATCTCCAACGGTTACTCTTCCATCATCAAGCAACGTATAATTACCTTCTTTAATATCACGAATGATTTTCTGTACTTGTTTGCCATACTTCGGCCCAAGCTTACGTGCATCAGGTTTAACCGTTTGCGTAACAACTTCTCCCACAGTAGTCAGCATCTCCAGTTCCTTAACATTTAACTCTTCAATAATCACTTCTTCCTGCTGCCTTATTACCGCAGGGTCAACGCTATCCGGCAAACCAACTTTCACTTTTGACAACGGCTGACGAACTTTAATACCACTTTGTGCGCGAACCGCATGCCCCAATGTTACAATTTTCCTCACCACGGCCATTTCTTCATTCAATTCGGGGCGGATACATTTTTTCTGCGACGTCGGCCAATCACAAAGATGAACCGAGTCTTCTTCATCAACATCATCTTTGGTAAGATTTCGATATATTTCTTCGGATATAAACGGCATGAACGGCGCAATGAGCTTTGAAAACTCTTTTAAGACCACATACAGCGTTTTATATGCTTCCTGTTTATCATCATCATTTTCCGATTTCCAAAACCGTCTTCTGCTTCGTCGTATATACCAATTCGACAAGTTGTCGACAAAGTCCATCATCGGCCGTGTTCCCTTTGTTAAATTATAATCATCAAGATGTTTTGTCGTTTCTTCAATTAAGCTGTTTAGCTCGGATAAAATCCATCGATCCAGCTTATTATTTGAATTACATTCCTTTTCTTTAATATCTTTTGGCGACCATCTGTCAATATTCGCATAAGTCACAAAGAAACTATACGTATTCCATAATGTTAATAAGAATTTTTTTATTAAATCATCCACATGCTGTTCGGAAAAACGCACATCTTCAGCAAGCGGCGCCGTTGAAGAGTACAAAAAGAAACGAACCGCATCCACTCCTCTAGAATTAAAAAGCTCATTTGGATCGGGATAGTTTTTCTTTCGTTTTGAAAGCTTTTCTCCATCGGCAGCAAGTAAAATACCGTTCACAATAACGTTTTCAAAGGCAGGTTTATCAAATAAAATGGTCGATAATACATGGAGCGTATAAAACCATCCCCGCGTCTGATCAAGCCCTTCAGCAATAAATTGTGCCGGGAAATTATTCTCAAAATATTCTTTATTTTCAAACGGATAGTGAAGTTGAGCATACGGCATTGAACCGCTTTCGAACCAACAATCAAGCACTTCCGGAATACGATGCATCGTTCCTTCACAGTTCTCACATGGGAAGGTAACCTTATCAATATATGGCTTGTGCAAATTAATATCTCCATTTGATTCAGGAACTTTCCCGCCCGACTTCTTTTTTAATTCCTCAATGGATCCAACGCATTCATAATGATCACAGTCGGGACAATGCCATACGGGAATAGGCGCTCCCCAAAAACGGTTACGAGAAATTGCCCAATCACGAGCACCTTCAAGCCACTTTCCAAAACGCCCTTCTTTTATATGTTCCGGCTGCCAATGAATTTTTTCATTATTTTTTAACAATTGTTCTTTAATGTCAGTAACGCGAATAAACCACGACCCCGTTGTGTAATTCAAAAGTGGCGTATCGCATCTCCAACAATGCGGATATGAGTGCCGATAGTTTTCTTTTGAGAAAAGAAGTTCTCGATTTTCAAGCCACTCAGTAATATTTTGATCCTGCCCTTTTACAAATTTACCCGCAAAATCGGTGACCTCTTCTTTAAAGGTTCCATCACCATCTACATGCTGTAAAACTTCCAGATTGTACTCCTGTCCCACATGCAAATCGTCTTCACCAAAGGCGGGAGCGATATGTACTACACCCGTTCCATCTTCGGTAGAAACAAAATCAGCAAGCACAATAACCCAAGCTTTATTCTCAAGTTTTCCTTTGTAGTAAGGGAATAATGGTTCGTATTCTTTTCCTTCAAGATCTGAAGCCTTTATTGTCTCAACAATTGAATAATTACGATCCCCCATAACCTTTTCAACCAATTCTTTTGCAACGATATAAACTGTATTGTCAGCTTCAACTTTTACATAGTCAATATCTTCTCCCAGTGCCAACGCCACGTTACCGGGAAGCGTCCACGGCGTTGTGGTCCATGCAAGCAAATAGGCATCTTCATCTTTCAATTTAAACTTCGCAGTTATCGAAAGATCTGTTACATCTTTATACCCCTGACTTACCTCAAAATTCGACAATGGCGTTTCACACCGAGGACAAATATGCATACTTTTATGTCCCTGGTAGACCATATCTTTATCCCAAATCTGTTTGAATACCCACCAAATCGACTCCATATAATCGTTTTCAAGCGTTGCATAAGTTTTATCAAAATCAAGCCAACGACCAATACGTTTAAGCAATTTTTCCCATTCATTCGTATAACGAAAAACGCTTAATCGACACTTGTTATTAAAATTCTCCACACCATATTCTTCAATTTCTTTCTTTCCTGAGATATCCAGTTCTTTCTCAATTTCATATTCAACCGGAAGCCCGTGACAATCCCACCCGTTAGTACGAGGGACATAGTATCCTTTCATAGTCCAATAGCGGGTAACGGCATCCTTAAGCGCATTAGCTAATATATGACCGTAATGTGGTAATCCGTTTGCAAACGGCGGACCATCAAAAAACACATATTTTTTTGCCTTTTTACGACGGGCAACAGACTGTTCAAAAATACTGTTATCTTCCCAATAATTTAAAATGGCCCGCTCCATATCCGGAAACGATTGCCTGGCATTCACCTCGTTAAACGCCTGCTTTTTGTTATTCATAACGTATATATAAAATAATAAAAAAAACGCCTCTTTTGGGCATTCAAGGACGGACGACCATACAAGTCCGCGGTACCACCTTGATTCCAAAATAAGGCACTTCATTGAGATTATTTTACGATGTTTTCTCATCGGAAGGTTCTACTCTTCTCCATCACAGTTTGCGAGAATTTCTTCCTCCTGCGCGACCTAATGGTTCTTGAAGAGCGATAACTCTTCTTCGTTTTGTGCGCATTTACCGTACGTTGTACAAATAACAATGTAACAAATACTTACTTAATGTCAACCCAATAACGATATGTTGTAGGCTTCCCTTTTTGGGTACATACTTCGCTTTTAAACACCCCTCCATTCGCCTTAATGATTTTTTGCGATGCAATATTGGTGGACAAGCAGGTAATAAGCACCCGCGAAAAACCAAGTTCTTTGGCTTTCCTTAAACTAAGTTTTAAAATTAATCGTCCATAACCACATCGCCGTTTTGATGGACGAATGTCATACCCTATGTGCCCCCCTTTTTTCTGAAGCGAACGATTTAATTTGTGCCGAACAGAAACTCTTCCAATATATATATCCCCTTCAACAAGCCAATATGTTGTTTCAGGAACCAAGCCGTTTTTTAAAGAAACCCCTTTTGAATATGACCGGATACGACGAACATACGCAGGAAACGACTCCCCTTCCGGACGTCCCCGAAACCGAGCAAACAATTGCTGCGCTCCCGGTTCCTCCACAGCTTCCAAGAAACTTTTTTTATACCGGTTAGAAGGCCTTACCAATCGGGCCATAATAATTACTCAATACTAAAATCATCAACGAGCTTAGATGCTATACCTGTATATCGTTCCGGTGTCAATTTTTTTAATCGTTCAATTTCTTTTTTTGGTAAGCCCGACGCTCCAAGAAATTTCGTAATTTGAGCTTTGGTTATTTCTTTTCCCCGCGTTAATTCCTTTAATTTTTCATACGGATTTTCCATTTTATATCGTCTCATAACCGTTTGGATTGGCTCTGCAAGCACAGCCCATTCTTTACCAAGATCATTTTTAAGAGCTTTTTTATCGATCTTTAGCTTTGAAAGACCTCGCAATGTACTTCTATAGGCAATCATACTGTATCCAAAGGCTGTTCCAATATTTCTTTGTACAGTTGAATCTGTTAAATCCCTTTGCATTCGCGCAATTGGGAGCTTCGCAGAAAAATGTTCAAACATCGCGTTAGCCATTCCAAGATTCCCTTCACTATTTTCAAAATCAATCGGATTAACCTTATGAGGCATTGCAGAGGAACCGATCTCACCTTTTTTTGTCTTTTGCTTAAAATATCCAAGACTAATATATGTCCAGATATCTCTATCAAAATCTAAAATAATAGTGTTAATCCGTTTAAGAGCATCAAAGATCTCCGCCATATAATCGTGACATTCAATTTGCGTTGAATATTCAACAAACTCAAGCCCCAAATTTTCGATAAATTTTCTATTTTCAGCTGCCCAATCTACTGTTGGATATGCAACCACATGTGCATTGTAATTTCCCACAGCACCGTTGAATTTCGCTTTAATAGGAACAGAAACTAAAGCCAACATTTGATGTCTTAACCGATCAACCGTATTTACAAATTCTTTTCCCATTGTAGTCGGACTTGCCGGCTGCCCGTGTGTCCGGGAAAGCATAGGAATATCTTTATATGCCTCCGCATGGTGATACAAGGCTTCCATAACACCGGTTAACATAGGAACTATTTCATTTTCAAGCGCCCCCTGAAGCATTAAGGCATACGAGGTATTATTAATATCCTCCGACGTACATCCAAAATGAATAAATTCAAAATACTCTTTCAGTCCCGATCCTTTCATCATCTCTTTTATATAATATTCAATTGCTTTTACATCATGATTGGTCGTCTTTTCTATCTCTTTTATTCGTTGTGCCGCCATGAGATCAAAATTGGTATAAAGATCTCTTAAATCATCGACTTGTTTATCGTTAAGCTGCTTTGTCCCGGAGAGCTTTAATGTATTACATAAATAAATAAACCATTCCACTTCAAC
Organism: Candidatus Peregrinibacteria bacterium; assembly: GCA_014728955.1. Taxonomy (GTDB): domain Bacteria; phylum Patescibacteriota; class Gracilibacteria; order UBA1369; family PNNO01; genus PNNO01. The sequence continues at coordinate 15,682 of WJKT01000018.1, read as the reverse complement.
AACAATGCGATATCGCATCAAGCCGGCTTCGGAAAAGTAGGTTCTCAGTTCATCAACCTTCTCCGTATACCTTCCGTCAAGCGGAGAAAGAGCAAATAAAGGATCGATAGTAGTCATTTAACTTTGTTTGGTTAGATTAATTAAATTTGGCTTTTACTTCTTTAATGTGTGCATCAATTTTTTCTTGCAACGTCTTATCGCTGTTTGCAAGAACTCTTAAAACCGCCATAGCAGCATTTTGAGGATCAACAACCATCATCACGGGTGTGTCAGACGGCATCATCAACGTTGAATTCATATTTAGCATCATATCCTCTTTACTCTTGAATGGAGGACACGCAACAACAGGATGAACACTGCTGGCAGCCACAACACCGGAAAGACCGTTTGATCTCCCCGCAATCGTTATGTAGCATATTGGTTCATCGGAAGCATTATATTCGTTAACAATATTCAGAACTTTTTCAGGTACTTTATGCGCAGAAGCGACATGTAATTTGTAAGGAACGTCCCATTTATCAAGAATCGCGGTAAGTTTTCCCGCAAACTCCTTATCGGACTCGGATCCCATTAGAATTGGTACAATCATATAATATAAGGTTAATAATAGTTAAACGTAGTAATGGTTATTGACGATACGGTGCAAGATTTTTTTCTATTCTTGTAAGCGGATCCCCCACTTCCGCTTTAAATTCTTGTCCGGTAATCAGTTCATATGCCTCAATATAACGACGTGCAGCTTCAACGCGAACCTCATCAGGTACCGCTGGAATAGCTCCTTCACCAATAAAGCCTTTGTCCGCAAGCCATTCTCGTACATATTCTTTATCAATCTTTTTCTGAGTTTCTCCGGCTTTAAATCGTTTTTCATATTCATCCGCAAACCAGAAACGAGACGAATCCGGTGTATGAATTTCGTCAATAAGAATGATATCCCCTTCGGGTGTTTTTCCAAATTCATACTTTGTATCAACAAGAATAATTCCTTGTTTTGCTGCGATATCAACTCCCCTCTTATAAAGTTTCATTGCTACATCCGCCATATAATCAAAATCTTCTTCACTAATTTTACCTTCCGCTAATATTTCTTCCTTAGAAGCTGAAACATCGTGACCGCCTTTTTCCGCTTTGGTTGAAGGCGTTAAAATAGGCTCGTCAAATTTTTGATCTTTCTTAAGCCCTTCGGGAAGTTCATTCCCGCAAAAGTTTCGAACTCCTTTTTCATGGTAATTGTACCATGCCGATGTTGATGTAACACCGGTTATATAACCGCGCACCACCATTTCTACCGGCAAGGCATCACATTCTTTTACCACAATGGCATTCGGATCGGGAGCTTCTATCATGTGATTACCGACAATATCCTTGGTTTGTTCAAACCAAAAGGTTGCCATTTGATTAAGAACCTGCCCCTTAAACGGAACTTGGGTAATAATACGATCAAATGCCGACAACCTATCGGAAATAACAATAATTCGTTTATCACCCTGAGTATAATTATCACGCACCTTGCCTTTGTAGACCTCTCCCAAGTCATTAAAGTCGGTACCGTCAAGGCAATGCGGCAATTGTTGTTGGAGCATTTCGTTAGTAATCATACACATATATTTGTTAAGAATAATAAGAAGTGGAGGGGGTTATCGTCAGTTTACTGTAAAAAGACGTCATCTGCAATATTTGAAGTCCCCCATGTTTTATACTATAGTGTCGACAGTTTTCTACTTTTTGATCGCTCGTTTATGAATGATTATATCCAAAAATTAAGCCCTGTGTCAGCCGTTATCGGAACGCAATGGGGTGATGAAGGTAAAGGTAAATTAGTTGATATTTTGTCTGAACAATATGACATAATTGCGCGAGCAGCCGGCGGAGCGAATGCCGGGCATACAATTTATGTTCCCAATCCACAAAATCCCGAAGAAACAACAAAATTCGTTTTTCATTTAGTGCCTTCCGGTATTATTCATGAGAACAAAGTCGCTGTATTGGGTAACGGAATGGTTATCAATTTGCCGTCACTTATGGAAGAACTGGACACGCTCAAAAAATATAATATCGATTTAAATGGACGGATTCTTATTTCCGATCGAGCACATATCGTTTTTGAATATCACAAAAAAATTGATGCTATCGAAGAAGAACAAAAAGGAGACAAAAAAGTGGGAACAACACTTCGCGGTATGGGGCCGGCCTATCAAGATAAAATAGCACGACGGGGTGTTCGTGTTGGAGAGCTCCTTGAGTTCGATAAGTTTGCCGATCATGCACGCACTACATTCCTCACATTGCAAAGACGATACAAAGGACTTAAACATGACCTTGAAAAAGAACTTGAAGAAATTCGTCGTATGCTTGGACTCCTTCGCCCGTTCATTGCAGATACCGGCGCATTTTTGCACAAAGCTATAAAGGAGGGGAAAACCATACTGGTAGAAGGTGCTAACGGTACGCACTTGGATATAGATCACGGAACATATCCGTTTGTAACATCATCCAACCCCACATCGGGAGGATTATATACGGGGACCGGCATTGGAGCGAACAAAATAAAAAGTGTTGTCGGTATTATGAAAGCATATACCACTCGTGTCGGTGCAGGACCATTTCCTACCGAAATACATGATGATTTAGGAGATATTATACGGGAAAAAGGCGGTGAATACGGAGCAACAACCGGCAGACCGCGACGATGCGGCTGGTTTGATGCCGTTGTTGGTCGTTATGCCGTTCGCATTAACGGACTTACCGGTATAAATCTTACAAAAATCGACGTCCTTGATGAATTGAAGACTATAAAAATCTGTACAGGCTATACGTATAAAGGAAGTAGACTTGATTCGATGCCGGCATCAACTGATGCATATGATGATCTTGAACTTGAATATATTGAAATGGACGGATGGATGGAAGATACATCAAAGGCAAAGACATATGAAGATCTTCCGGAAAATGCACGCAAATACATCGAAAAACTCGAAGAACTTATCGAGTGTCCTATCCAATTTATTGGTGTTGGAGTACGAAGGGATCAAATGATTGTTCGCTAATCATCTTTTCTCGTGATTACGAGACTCCTTGTTCACGCATGTTTTTGTTGAATCTACCAACAAATGCTCTGCATGCTCTTACTAATGTAGAAAAATCTCTAAAACCGCGTCTCTTTTGCCAACAATTTGGCATTTGATCAAAGTATTCACGAGCTTCAGCTTTATTCCGCGGGAATGGGATCCCCTTTTTCATCATTCTTAAAAACACTTTTGCCCCGGAATGCCCATTTCGCCAATTCGTATATAAGTATGCTTGATACGAATATCTCATTTCCGGTGAAAGACCACCTGCATCAAGCCGGTCAAAAACTTCATCAAAAGCCATAACTCCACGATATAACCGCGACCCTTTAAAGGCATAGACATTATGGAAAATAGCATGTTCGTACGGTGTCGCCAACCCCGGCAACGGTTTATCAAAATCAATATCGCCAAGTGCGTCAAAATCAATACGATATTTGGGAGGAACTTTACGATTATAGTATTTCTTGTAATATCGAGCCTTTTTAGTATTTCGAAACCATTTATTGCACGTAGATTTCCAGACACTGTTTAGTATCTGGTATGCTCCCGTTGCTGTTGAAAGCGCTATTTTTCCGTTTCTTCTGTTCACCGCAATCGGATTGTAACGAGACTCTATATACATAACCGCATCATTATATGCATAAAATCGGTCTTTATGACGTTTATCGATACGTAGTGCTTTAAACACACGCTCTAAAGCATCTTTCAAACGATACCGTTCCTGCATAATCGCCAATCGCTCTTTCATGCTCATTCTGCTTAGACGTCTTGCTTCCTTGTATTCTCTCATATATACCGCTCGTTCTTCCGGTGTCATTCTATAACCCATTCTCACCGGGAAAGGCGTTATCCCCTGTTCCGCAAGTTGAGACTTATTCGAACCGGCCAGTGACGCTTTTGCCTGTTCGTAATCTTCTCGCGTTGAAGAAGACGGTGAAGAACTTCGTGATTCACGGACACGCTGTTTTTCCTGTTTATAAAAGGCCTGTTCTTTCTTAAGCTGCTTTGGGTCATCCTTAATCTCAAGAGGATATATTTTATAACCCGAAAATACCGGCAAATACGCACCAGTATCGGTGTAATATCCTATTTTACTACCGTATACACCCTCATCAACACCCGGCACTTTTCTATATCCTGTTCGTACATTCCCCTCAGTATCTTCAATAGCCACTTTAACCCAGTTATACGGACAAATATGCCCGGCCCCCAACTTCATTTCGTATCGATCAATATTTTTTAAATCAACCTCAAGATATGTTTTTCCTTCTTTTGTTTGCTTCTCTTTTGCAAATTGCGCAATCATCCGCGCATAGCCCTGATTTTCTTGCAGTTTCTTTTTAAGCGCCGCTTTCTTTGTGGGATTTTTTTCCCGTTCGTACAAAAGACGGAGCGTTCCTCCCCTGCGCAGGTCATAGATAGAGGTTGAAGATGATGTGCGCAACATACGCTCAACAGCTTGTTTATCAAATGATCGTATAGATTGCTTCAATTGCTTCTGCTCTTTGGGAGAAAGTTTTTGACGATGCACCTTTAAGTGTGCGAGCTCCTGTTTAGTCTGTTTAATACGTTGCTGTTTTTTTTCATCCCTCTTTTTTTGTAATTGCTCCTTTTTGTCTTTTTTTTCAGCTTTTTCGGTACGTCCTTTTTGAACATCCGGGTGAGCAGACGGTCTTTTGGAGGTACTGTGCTTTGCCAGACAAACCAATCTTTTTTCAAAAAAGAAATAATACATATGTACAGTTATTTTTCCTTATATTGTAGCATTTTTCTGCCTTCTTTTCCAGATACAGGCGCCTTTTATCTTGTATTTTTACCTGATTTCACTACAATAAGCTGTGCACTTATCGTGGGCAAGTGGCGGAATTGGTAGACGCGCTAGGTTGAGGGCCTAGTCTCCGTTTATTTGGAGGTGGAGGTTCAAGTCCTCTCTTGCCCACCAGGAAAAGCTCATCAACGCATGAGCTTTTTTGTAATTCAACAGCGACTCTAAGGTTGTAGAGGTATGAATACAATTTAGACTTGCCAAATTTATCTTTTCATGTTAAATTCACATCTAAAATCATCCTTAAACCTACATGCTATGACTAAAAAATTACTATTTGCCGGCGTGCTTACGACCTCATTAGCTATATTAGCATTGGTCGCGCAACCTGTTTCGGCCGATTATTACGACTGCAACGGGGTCTTAAAGCAAGGTGACCCCGCACCAAGTGAATGTCACTATTTTTTAAGCCCTCAACGGTCATCAACATCGGACAGGAATCGTGTTGATATAACAGATTCGCGAGACACTTCATCAAGTCGAGATCGTGCAGGAATAGTAACCGATGCGACCAGCTCAACTTCAACTGTTGATGACTATGGCCGAAATCGTATAAACATCACAACCGATGCCTATAACACTGCCACAAGCACTACCAACAACTATAATGATAGGAAACGTGTTTCGATCACACGTGAAATAACAAGAAATTATAGCGATCTTGAAGAAGCACGCAATCGTCCTGATGCAATTATTGAACATGATCCTGATAATTACTCAAAAAAATACGAGGTTCGCAATGCGCGAAAATATTGTATACGAAACTATTGCTATATTATCTATGATTATTGTTATGATCTGACGCACTGTGAAGAAAAAGTATATAAAATGCCTCGTGAAGAAGGTCAATATGAAGATAATTGGCGCGATAAGTTGGAAGATTACCTTGATAGTTATTTTGATCGATACAGACCTGAACGATGCAATCCATACGGATACTCTTCACGGAACTGTATTTACAGAGGATTTTATTTCGGTGGATTCCATAACGGCTATTGGCACTACTAAGCACCGAATTTATAACAATGCTATACGACATAAATGAGGAGTTTTACCAGGGCTCCTCATTTTTTTAGTTGCAAGTCTGACCGAAACATGATAAAAAAAGAGCTGCAACTTCGACTATTGAAAAATCGATCTGTCAGGGCGATTAGCTCAGTTGGCTAGAGCATCTCGTTTACACCGAGGAGGTCGTAGGTTCGAATCCTACATCGCCCACCATTTTTGTGTTATAATCCTTTTTGACTACAATTATCATCCCTTAACACGTTGTTATTATGACTTTTCTCAAGCGATTCACTCCAATGTTTCTTATCGCCTTAATCGGCGTTCTTTGTTTATCTGGCTGCACGGATATCAGTAAATCAAGCAAGTATGAAACACATAAGCTAACGTATCTTGTTAATACGACGAATGTCGAAGAAGATCTTGATATACACCTTGAAGATCTTAAAAACACTATCTTGCAGCGAGTACGTGACTTCCAGGCAGCTAACGTTTCAGCACAGCTATCGGAAGAAGACGGGAAACATTATCTCACGGTGGAACTGGGAACCATTGATCCTATTGAAGAAATTCAACGTGCCATAGAACAAGACACTTCATTTATTCTTAAGAAACAATTCAACGATGAAAGCGATTACAAAGAAGAACTTCGAACAAAAGCGGAAACTGTTTTACAAAAATTAAAAGATGGTGCCGACTTTGAAACAACGGCTCAAAATGCGGTGCTCGAAGATCCGTCACGTATTGTTTATATACATGGAGACTACATGTATCGCGACGAAATTATTGATGTTTTTGCCGAAGAATTATTTTCTATGGAACCGGGAAGCATTAACGAAGAATTAATTGAATATACCGACCAACCTTCTCCACTCGCACCACCGATCGGGGTTCTCAGTATAGTAAAATTATTTGATAAAAAAGAAGTTGAACGCGTTATAGAATATGAAAAAGAAGTTGAAGTCAGTCATATTCTTATTGCATATGAAGGAGCAATGAGAGCAGCGGATACCATTACCAGAACAAAAGAAGAAGCACGAGAACTCGCTAACGAATTAGTGGAAAAAATCAATAGCGGGGAAGATTTCGCCACACTTGCACGTGAATATTCAGATGATCTTTCTAATAATCAAAAAGGTGGCGTTCTTGATCTTCCTGCCGGCCAGGGAACATATGTTGAACAATTTGAAAATGCGGCCCTTACCCTTGAAGAAGAAGGTGAGCTTGCTCCGGTAACCGAAACACCTTTTGGCTATCATCTTATTCAGGCTCGAACTGTGACTCCAGCTACAGAAGAAAAGTCAATGGAAGAACAAGTTAAATTTGGAGTACTGTTCTTCGCATTAACGCCGGCTGAATGGGAACTGCTTGATTTTAACGGAGAAACATTATCTTCAGTAGAAATTCGATATGATGACTCATACGATCCTTATTTGGTTTTACACTTTACTCCGGAAGGAGCAAGCTCTATAAAAACCATCACTGAAGAAAATATGAAAAAGGTTCTTGGTATTTTTCTCGGTAAAGAGCTCGTCACAAGTTTCACCGTTAAAGAAGTGAATGAAGAAGGAAACTTTACTATTTTAAAACCCGCATCATCACAAGAAGCGGATATGTTACAAAAAGCATTCCTTACTGATCCACTACCTCTGCCAATAATTCTTCAAGAATCTGAGCAGATATAATACGGGTTTGTCCGACCAGCTCATCATTCGTTTGCATTGCAATCCCCACTAATTCACCACCAAGGTTGATAATGGGGCTACACGTAAAATCTTGAGGCAACTGCCTATCTATCACATAGATATTCTTTTCTGCCGCATGTGATATAAGGGCACTCATAACACCTTTTTCGGTAAGTGCCAATATTTGTTGTCCCTGTTCAGGTTCCAGAAATGCAAAGGGTACAGTCTGAAAAAACGATTCCGCGTCACGAATGCGCAAATACGTTAACCCATGCGGCTGCATCGTATCAACAACGTCTGCAGCAACAATCGAACCTTCTATATCGGCGTACCACGTAAGACTATTGTTGAGTGCTGCATCGCACGTCACAATATAACCGTCACTGGTTACCATAACAGCATTTACCGCCTTGGCATCATCTCTACTCTGAGCGTCCGCTACAGTGGCATATAACCGCACAATGGAAGGATTTGCCTTTTCAACGGCATCGATCGTCAACGAATCTTCCACATATACATGGTGTTCAATAACTTTTTTCACAATAGGCAACTCTTCTTCCTGCTTTTGAGTCAATTGGCCAAACAGATATGAAATAAGGTATTCATTGGTAAGAGCACCGCCAATCATACCGACGACAAGGCTCACCGTAAAACATACTCCTATAATTTTAAACCATGTTTTCTTTCTCATAGTGTGTTGATTTATTGAATTCAGCTTGATTTTAGTGCTATTTACCAGTCATTGCAAGACTATGCTATACTCCTGCAAGGAGTACACTTCATAATCATGCGTATGTTGCAAGATGATGGAAAGCGAAAACAAGAAATACGAGAAAATCTCAGCAGAAAAAGACGATACCTCACAAAGCAAGAGAAGAAAACACGCGATGCCGGGTTGTACCAAACTGTTACACAACTTTCAGAGTGGGAAAAAGCAAAAACAATTTTCATATATATATCAACACGTTATGAAGCGTCAACAAAACAACTTATTCAAGATTTTATTACAAAAAAGCGCATTATTGTTCCGAAAACACATATTAAATATCAAACGCTTACACTTCATCATATTCAATCAATACAAGAAACCGCACAAGGCAATTACGCCATTCACGAACCCGTCCCTTCCGCCCCTATGGTTGCTCCTTCGTCTATTGATCTGGCAATCGTTCCGGGCATAGCATTCGATAGAAACGGTAACCGCATCGGTTACGGGAAAGGATATTACGATGGATTAATGACGCAATTAAAGTGTCCCAAATTTGCCCTTGCATATGAACTACAAATTGTCGACAATATTCCTGCACAAAAACATGATATTCCCGTTGACGGAATTCTTACAGAAAAAACCGTTTACCGCTTTAATACTTAATCTTCCCCTATCATGCCATCACTCCACACGTCAGATAAACAGGTTGCTGACATTTTAGACCATGAACGAAAAAGACAAGCGCATGGGATGGAACTTATACCTTCCGAAAACTATGCCTCTCAAGCAGTCATGGAAGCAACCGGCTCAATTTTTACCAATAAATATTCAGAAGGATATCCGGGGAAACGATATTATGGTGGACAAGAATATGTTGATCAGGTTGAACAACTTGCGATTGATCGAGCAAAAAAATTGTTCAACGTTGACCACGTTAATGTGCAGCCTTATTCAGGTAGTCCGGCAAACACGGCAGTGTATTTTGGGCTCCTGGAATACGGTGATACCATCATGGGATTAAAATTAGATCATGGCGGCCATATAACACATGGTCTCCCTATAAGTTTTTCGGGAAAGTCTTTTGAATGTACCGGCTATGAAGTCGATAAAGAAACCGGCATGCTCAATATGGACGCGATACGAGAACTGGCTCTTAAAACGAAACCCAAACTAATCATTGCCGGCTATACAGCATACCCGAGAAAAATAGACTGGAAAGCATTTAAAGAAATCGCTGATGAAGTAGGCGCTATTACTATGGCTGACATTGCTCATATTGCAGGCCTCATCGCCGGCGAGGCACATAAAAGCCCCGTCCCTTATTTTGATGTAATAACAACGACGACACATAAAACACTCAGAGGACCGCGTGGCGCAATGATTATGTGTAAGAAAAAATTCGCCAAAAGTATTGATAGAGCTGTCTTCCCGGGATTACAAGGAGGCCCGCATGATAATACAACGGCCGCAAAAGCTGTTGCATTCGGAGAAGCTCTTCAGCCTTCTTTTAAAGAATATGCACATCAAGTAGTAAAAAATGCGCACACACTTGCAGAGCGACTGCTTGAACACGGATTTAATCTTGTATCGGGAGGGACCGACAATCATCTTATTCTTGCGGATCTTACGAATAAAGATATCCCCGGAAAAGTAGCCCAAGAAGCTCTTGATAAAGCAGGTATTACGTTAAATAAAAATACCGTCCCTTTTGATCCTCGATCGCCATTTGATCCAAGCGGCATACGAATGGGAACCCCTGCAATCACAACACGTGGTATGAAAGAGCCCGAAATGAAACAAGTCGCCGATTTTATTAACGACGCCCTCAATAATCATACCGATGATGATTACTTGGCGAATATAAAAAACAAGGTGAAAGACTTATGTAGCAACTTCCCCGTTCCGGGAATTGATAATTAAGCAGTTCTCTTTATAACCATAATGGTAATATCATCCATTTGTTTATAATCGCCGGTAAAATCTTTAACGTTTTGTAAAATAGCATTACGGATAGCTGTTGCGGTTTCCAAACCGCCATATTGCTGAATCGTTGATTTAAATCGATCCATGCCGTAATTCTCTTTTTCATTTTTCCACGCTTCGGGAATCCCATCACTATACAGTACAATACAGTCCCCCACTTCAAGAGGCACAAGTTGCTCTTCAATCATTTTGTTGATATCAGGAAACATACCAAGCGCAATACCACCACCTTTTAAGAGCTGTACAGCTTGATTTTTTGAATTAAAGTGAATGATTTGCTCATGTCCCGCATTAACATATGAAAGTTTTTTATCACCTTTATTCCAATTAAGCAGGCATAACGTTAAAAACATATTTGCCGGTGATTTTGCTTTTAATACTTTATTGACATGAACCATCAATTTTTTCAAATCCGTTTCCTCGGCGTAACTGTAGAACATCGCGTTGGCAATCGATCCGAGTATTCCCGACGGCACACCATGCCCGGTAACATCACCGAGATAAAAAAGCGTATTATCATCATCCTTAACAAGGAAATCATAAACATCTCCACCAATTTCCTCAGCGGGAACAAGCCCTGCCGAAATATCCAACCCCTCAAGCTTAGGGATTTCTTTAGGAATATTCCCTTTTTGTATCTTTTGAGCCAATTCCAATTCCTTAGCTACACGTTCTTTATAAACAAGCGCCTTGGTACTTTTATCAAGATCGGCAGCCATCTTGTTAAAGGCATTACCAAGTATTTCAAGTTCATCATGGGTAGAAATGGAAACACGATGCTGAAAATCCCCCTTAGCGATAATACCCGAACTAACCGTTAATTTTTTCAATGGCTTGGTAATTCTATTCGAGAAAAATATCGCCATCAATAAACCGATAATCATACCGACAATAGCAAGGAAAACAATCCGTATCGTATCGGTACGTAACAATGCATCAAGATTATCATAATTAACGTAATACATAACCGCATACTTATCATCAACCGGATAAACCACATAATGGATACGCTCAAGCTCTCCCAGCGGCTCTATAGCCTTTTCATTTTCATTTACATACTGAACATTCCCCTCTTCATCTTTTTTAATATAAAGAACACGACCGGACTGACTAAGAATAGAAGGATTATTTGCCTGCACCTGAGCAACAATATTCTCATTATCAATCATTCTTACCGGCCCTTCATACTGTGACTCCCGTTCTTCCGAAGAATCGTATAAAATAACACCGTTATATTCAAAAATCTGGATTTTATCAATATCTTGCGTACGCTGGAATGTTTCGTTAATTTCACGATTAAAATAGATAAATCCTTTTTCAGCAAGATACAGCCGATAATCATCAATAATATTCGGTGCCGTCAATTCCCCGAACGAACGTACCTGAAAATTTATATCTTGCGTAAGTTCTTTTTGTTTTTCACGTATCAATAAAAACGCTGCAGCACTAAAGAGCCCCACAATAAGGAGCGTTATACCGGCCACAAGTTTTGTTTTAATTGAATACATACATACGTGATTAAGATAATTCGGAAGCAAGGATATAACCGTCAAGCCGAGGGCTGAAATGCACTCCTGCTTTTACGCCGTAAATGACATCGGTCTCAAAAAGAGGAACACCCATTATTTCTTCTTCAACAATAATACGCATAATTTCCTGAAACTGTTGAAGACGTTTTTGGTCATCCAAATTTTTTGTACTCAACTCAATAAGTTGATCAACTTTTTTGTTCTTAAAGTTGCCTCCATTAAAGCGCCCTTCAGAATAAACAACGTTTTCATAAAATCCACTTGCATCGCCAATTTCGCTGCGCCACCCCAAATAAAACATTTCAGACTGCTTTGCAAAAATCTTTGCCCGTAATCTATCAAACGAAAGATAATTAATCGTCACCGAGAGTCCCACTTCATCAAGCTGCTGCTTAATATAATCACCAATCGCTTGCGTTCCCTGTGTCATATCAATCGTTACAGAAGGCTTTTTAAACGGGTCGTATTGTCGTATTAAACGTTTTGCCATAGAAAGATCCTGCCCTACATCTTCGATTGATGGATTAAAACCAAAAATACCGTTACTAACAAATTGGTTGGATGCAGTTGCATGCCCGTTTGAAATATCAACAAAAATATCTTTATCAAATGCCTGCGAAATAGCTCGTCTAATACGTTTATCTTCAAGTAATGAAGATTCATAATTAAACATCAAAAAATTAACTTCAAGGCTTGGTAAACTGGCAATGGTTGCCCGTTGATTTATCACGATTTCATTAGCAAGCGTTGGGGGGACATTAGCAAGAATATCAATCTGTCCGTTCTTCATGGCATCTATCCTATCAAATCTGTTTTCTATAGCTTTAATAAATACATTTTTATAGTATGGTTTCTCACCCCAGTAATCATCAAAACGAGTAACCGAAAATTCACTTTCTGTTTGAGAAACAAATCGATACGGAGCGGTTCCCACCGGCGTATCGAATGCAGTATAATCCGAAGGGAAAATCAAAACGGTAGCAGCACGATTCACTAAAATAGGATCAGGTTCTTTTGTTACAATATGAATCGTTAATTCATCAATAACTTCAACCGAATCGATAGTACTCAATATATCTTTTAGCCCAGATCGTTCATACTGCATTGCTCGATCAAAACTGGCTTTTACATCATTGGCATCGAAAGAAGATCCATCATGAAACACCACATCAGGTCGCAATTTAAATTCCCAGGTTATTTCATCTATTCTACCCCACGAAAGGGCCAAACCCGACTTCGCCTGCAAATTACGATCGGTAGCCACTAATCTTTCGTAAACATTTAATGTACGTGATCTACTTGCAGAATCATACAAGGTAGGTTCAAGCGATTCCACGCCGAACGAATATACAATGGTTAATGAATTATCCGTTTGCGTCTCAACTGAAGCACTTGAATGAAAATAAGTGTTTTTAATATCTTCATATTCTGCTCTAAAAAAAAGCTGCACTAAAAGAAAGGCCAAAATGCCAAAGATAATGCAATAAAAAACTATTTTTCCGAGCAACTTCATATCGTATACATAATGATATTTTCCTAACATTTTAGCACAAAATGCCACTTTGTTCAATGAATAAGCGGTTTACAAGAAACGGAGCAGAACATGAACACTATTTTTGTTCAACAGGCTAGTCGTCCCGTTTCAGGATGCTCAAAAAAGCTTCCTGAGGTATATCCACATTCCCCACTTTCTTCATGCGTTTTTTCCCTTCTTTCTGTTTTTTCAACAATTTATCTTTTCGCGACCGATCACCACCATATAATTTTGCCGTTACATCTTTCCGCAATGCCCTGATTGTTTCACGAGCAATAATTTTAGATCCTATCGCCGCTTGCACCGGCACTTCAAATTGTGTCCGGGGAATCAGTTTTTTTAATTTTTTTGCCATATGAACACCAACATGATACGCGTCATCACGATGAACAATAACGGATAAAGCTTCTACAATGCTTCCCCCAACAAGAATATCAAGTTTTACCAGCTTATCCTCTCTAAATTCAATAAACTCATAATTCATCGACGCATAGCCCGACGTAACACTCATTAAGGAATCATAAAAATCCACAACAATCGAAGCAAGCGGAATCTCAAATTCCAGAATTACTCGATCCTGATCAATATATTGCATATTTTTATTAAGCCCCCTGCGATCCTGAGACAATTTCATAATTGCACCGATATATTCCTTTGGAGCTAATACTTCCAGCTTCATCCACGGCTCTTTGAGCGAGGTTATGGTTGAAGGGTCTGGTAGCTGTGACGGATTTGAAATAAACTCCTCCTCCCCATCATTAAGAACGGCAATATATGAAACAGATGGCGCTGTTATAATTAAATTTAAATCATACTCGCGTTCCAACCTTTCTTGCACAATTTCCAGATGCAGCATACCCAAAAAGCCACATCGAAAACCGAACCCAAGTGCTCCCGACTGTTCAGGAGAAAATGATAAAGCAGCATCATTGATTTGCAGTTTTTCAAGGGCATCACGCAGCAAAGGATAATCATCTCCGTCTATACAAAAAATTCCCGCAAAAACATATGGCTTCACTTCTGCATAACCGCTTAACGGCTTTGCCTTTTCCACTTCAATTTTTTCCTTACCCGGCGCCCATAACGTATCACCAACCCGGGCTTCCGCAACCGTTTTTAAACCGGTTACCACATATCCCACTTCGCCGGGTTGTAATCCGGGAGCCTCTGTATAATGCGGTTTAAAATAACCACATTCCATTACTTCAATTTCTTTCTTTGTATGCAATAAATGAAGCGTCTGCCCTTTTCTCACCCCTCCTGACATAACACGAATATACGCCACTACCCCTTTATAAGGATCGTAAACAGAATCAAAAATCAATGCTTTGAATTCATCATCAACCGATGATGGCTGTGGCGGGGGGACTTTTTCAATAATCGCCTGCAAAACGGCTTTAACATTAGTCCCTTCCTTTGCGGAAACACTGATAATATCTTCATGAGGTATACCCAATGTACTTTCAACTTCTTTTGAGACCTTTTCCACATCTGCCGACGGCAAGTCAATTTTGTTCAATACCGGTATAATTTCAAGATCATGCTCAATAGCCATATAACAATTGGCTAACGTTTGCGCCTGAATTCCCTGCGTTGCATCAATAATCAAAATAGCCCCTTCGCATGCGACCAGGCTGCGCGACACTTCATAACTAAAATCCACATGACCTGGTGTATCGATTAAATTAAGAAGATACGATTGATCCTCGTATTTCCACTCCATACGAACCGGTTGCAACTTAATGGTAATCCCCCGTTCCTGCTCAAGATCCATTGTGTCCAACAATTGGCCATGCTTCATGTCACGTTTTTCGATAGTGTTAGTAACCTCTAAAAAGCGATCAGCCAATGTCGATTTTCCGTGATCTATATGAGCAATAATACAAAAATTTCTAATATTTTGAACACTATTTTTATTCATCAAAATCAGTTTATTGTTCTAATTATTTGTTCAATTTTGTATATGTTTTTTTTGTTTTTACCGAAAGAATTCTAACAAACTACAATCAGAATGCAACTGGAAATTGAAATAAATGGCTTTTTTATGGTATAATACTTTGATAAGTATTCACGTGATAATAATTGCATGCAAGCAAAAGTACCACAAAACGTACAAATGGCCGATAAAATCGTTGGCCCCCTCACCTTACGACATATGATCATTATAGGTGCGGGCGGCGGTCTTGCATACCTTGTATACGTCATTTTAGCACGAACGTACTATTGGGAAGTGTGGTTTCCCCCAGTGTTGATCATTTCGCTGATAACACTTGCCGCTGCATTTCTAAAAATTTATAACGTTACCTTCGGCAAATTTCTTATCCTACTTATAGAAAGCTTT
>WJKT01000017.1 GCA_014728955.1 Candidatus Peregrinibacteria bacterium | reverse complement strand
TTACTTTTGTTTTCTCAACATCAACCCGAACGATAGTCGCTTCATCGGCTACTCGCTCTTCATATTTCTTTAAATTATCAATCTTGTTTTCCAAATATTCTTTTTGATTGTCTCCAAGACTAACAGACTGACTGAATAATTGAATTTTCATAAAATCTGGATTAAAGAGTATAGAAAGTATAAAACTACATAAGGCCCTTTGCAAGATCGGTTAAAACTTTGTAAGGATCAGTCGCTTTTGTAACGCCGGATGCAAGAAGAACACCGGCAGCACCCAGTTCGCGCGCTTTGGCCACATCATCTCCGTTCTTCACCCCGGCACCAACCAAAACTTTCCCTTCCCCGATACGGTTAACCGCTTCTGTAATCACGGTTGGTTTTGACTGAGAAACAGATACTTCACCACCGATCAATTCCGGTGGTTCGACCGCAACAAGATCAGGGTTAAAAGACGCTATCTTCTCACCGGCTTCGGGAGTATTAGCGCAAACACATGTAAAAAGCCCCACTTCTTTTGCACGCATAATAGAGGTTTCCAGCATATCAAGTTCAACATTTCGTTCAGCATGATTGAGAATCGTTCCAAATGCACCTGCTTGTTTAACAGCCTCGGGAAGAATATGTCCCGTATGAGACCCATAGGTTACCGGATCGATATGTTGAGAAAAAACCGGAATTGATACCTTGGAAACAATGCGATAAATATCGGTAGGCTGAACACATATCGCAAAAGAAAGTCCTGTTTCTTTGGCAATACGATCGTGTTCCATAGCCAATGTAAGAGCGTTATAACCAATCGCGGATTCATAGGCCTTGAAATTGACAATAATAGTTGGAAGTTTCACGTGAATAATAATAGTTACTTTACATTCCTTACTCTACTAAACAACTGTGGCAAAAAACAAGAATAAGTAGCAATGCTTCGTTGACTTTAAGCCATAAATTTGGTAAACTATACAGATAATAAAAACATAAATACATACCCATGCTTTTCAATCATTCAATCCACTTTTTGGATAACACATACAAAAAATGCTTGCTTGCACGTGAGTCAAAACTTGTTTTCAGAGGTCCGCGCGGTCCGGAAAAAAGCAGCCGGCCAACAGAAAAAAAAGAAACAGGAAAAGGTGCAGCTGAAAAAAAGCGTGAAGCGATAAAAAAATTACGAAAAGAGCTCAATGAAGGCAAGCAATACCAAAAGTCGTTTGAAACGTTTATTGGAAATCATGAATATTCAAAAATATATAAACAAGAATTATCTAAGAAAAACACTGGTGATGTAGGTATCGACATGGTGATTGCCTTAGCAAAAGAACTGCCGGCAAAAGTAAGGAAAACAAAAAATTTCACTCTGTTTGCGAAATCTCTTGCAAAAGATATAGCCCTCAGTACCGAGAGACATCTCTCTTCGATTAATCAGAATTTACCAGTCACCATCACGGTAGGTCCGGGAAGTTTTCTTGAATTTTATAACGATAAAACAGGTTTTACTCTTCGTCTTGACCTCAAAAAAGAATCACCCCGGTTGGCAATTATAAAACGTCAAATGGATCGCCTGAAAAAAGCAAAAGAGAAAAAAGAAGATGTAGGAGAAAGAATTAAAGCTTCAGGACATGAAAAACGAAGAGGCTTACGACAAGATATTAATCCGCAACAGGTATTCGACAAATTGGCACATAGCAAATATCTCAAGAAAAAAGGAGATACCTATATTGTTGATTTTAAAAAAGGAAGACGTATCGACAGAGTGGCAGAAGAAAAGACCAAAATACAAGATATTATTGATGTCAGCGGACTGCAAGGAGGAAATATGTATATAAGATTACACATCGACGGGAAAAGCCCCAGCGGGAGAAGGCACCGTTATTGGGCCTACTACCATCCTTCGCAAAAAACCTTTATTCGTGAAGGAACCACAAAACGAGCATTAATCTTCCATGGAACAAAAATCAGCAATATTGATTACCGTGTAAGTAAAGCAAAGAAAGCAGCTCGTATTAAACAAAAGCCAAAGCAAAAACCTAAACCGAAAATCAGCGAAAAGGAACGAAGAGAAAACAGACGTTTCGGCATTTTACAAAAAAACTGGGATAACGTATATGGCAATGAAGCATATATTTTCCAAAATAAACTCTTTAGTGTTCCCAATTTTCTTCAGGATGACAGTGACTTTGCAAAATACTGGGAACGACTTGACGTTACACTCGAAAAAGCCTTAACAGATGAACCGTTTAACTTAAAAACAACCGAGAAACGACGAAAATATATTCAAGAAGTTATACAAGGCGAAGGTTCAGTAAATTTCGATCTCAATACGCGCCTATACGCTGAAGATTTCTTTGAAACAAAAGTAAACGGAAAAAATCTATATAAAGGTGGATATGATAAGTTCGTTAAAGATTTTCATGCCGTTGATAAAAAAATGGCGGATCTGGGAATGGACTACGCAAATCCGCAAAATGAAGAAGAGAAGAAACTGGCAAAAAAATGGAAGAAACTACAATCGATTGCATTTGGTATAGGACGTGTTTTCGACTCTCTCAGCAGATTGGGAGTTCATGGAAAAAAACCCGAAACAAGCAGAGACAAATATCAGGTGAAATTACTTGGAATCCAAACATTAAGCGCACGTGAAAAAGAGCGTCTTGGCACATTACAATATCATAGCCTTAAATCTTTATTGCACCAAAAGGAAGATGCACCAAAAGGATTAGATATTGGTGTAAACAATGATCTGTTAGAAGATATCAGGTCAATGGCTATCGAATATGAAGCGCCGGACCTTGATATGCAGGCCTTATTTAAAGCAAAAGGTGGCCTTAAATTAATGTTCATGGCATTTGGATTAAATAACCTTATTAAAAGAGGTTGCATTAAAAAATTAGATGAAAATCATTATGTTGTCGTGAAGATTCCACAACGAGGATGGGGTGAAGCCCTTGGGACATTGTCTCAAAACAAAGCGAAACTTCATGACAATTCACAAGAAAACTTAAAAAAATGGGAAGAAGTTCGTGCATCACTCGATCAAGGAAGACAAGCGCGAAATTTTATTCTCAAAATATTCAAGCCAAACGGCTCAAATGTTAAACAAAATATTAACTTTTGGAAGAAACTGTGGCATTGGGATTTCAAAAATAAGAAAAAAATGTCGATGGCATATGCAGGTAAAGTAACGCTAAACCCGAAATTCTTTGAAAAATATTTCTCAAGTGATCGAGGATATCTGGACATGGTTCAAAAAACATCAAAACGTGTTGAAGGAACAACTCTGTACGAACCACAGAAAAAAGAAGTGGTAAAACTATGCAACAGTTACCTGGAAAATGCACTACTTACCACCTTTATAAATGCACGTCCAAAAGACTTACCAAAAATAACAAACCAACTGCTTCGCGAATTTAAACTTGAAGGAAAAGTAAAATTACAAAAACCACTCGATAAAAAAGAAAACAGACTGGCAAATATTAAAGCTATTCATCAAGCGATTTCGCTTACCGGACTTAATCCGTCAACACTGACAAAAGCACACATTCGATTAATACAAATGGGTGCCGTCTTGCAGCGACAAGTTGAAACGGCACGAAATTGGAACGATGTTATGCGTGAGAACCTTTCATCGAAACCGTTATACAGAAAAATTCAATTACAAGCATTGAGAGATGGCTGCCCTATATATAAGTTAAAGGAAATTGAAGAAAGAATGCACCTTGCTGTATTTGGCCTTTCTCAAAGCATGAAAGCTCCCGGAACACATACCTTTAAAGTAAAAGGGGCCGGTGTTGCCGCGGCAGTTGAACTGGGAGAATGGGGAGGGCAAAAATGGCATACAAGTTTTGGTGCCGCTCTCTCAGACGGCCGATTCATTCCTTTTGCAGAAGTCGGCGCTGCTATAAAAGCAGGGAAAAAAGTTACATTTAAATACAGTGTTGGCAGCACTATTGGATTTACCGGTGCTTCGGCGGCGGTTGAATTCCCTATTACCAGCGAATGGGATATGTACATAAGCGCCGGTGCAGGCGTGAGCTGGAAAGGTGCCTCAGCGGGCGTTGGCTTTGCTGTTGGTTTAAAATGGAATAAACTCCGTGCAGAACGATTACGTGAAAAGAAAACCTTAAATGAAAAAGGAGTAAAAAAGATTGATTCACTTATAACACAAGGGAATCTTAATCAAGCCGCCGAACTTATCTTGCAAAATCCGACCTTCGGCGAGTACATGAAAGCAATAAAATATAAATTTAAGAACCCGAAAAATCCGCAAGGATTACCAAATGCGGTTATTGTAGATATTTATCAAAATGCACGAACTCAGTGGCTCAATGCAGCACGAAGCGGTGTTGAGATACCTGCGGTAACTGGTCTTGGTATCGGAGTGTTCGCCGGGGCAAGCAAAAACGCCATGCAGCAAGGAGTAAGTCTCGGAGCGTATGTCACATTCACTATTCCTTATACAAAGGTGAATTATGTCATTCGACACGAACATCCTAAATATTCCGAATACGTTCAGAGTCAAGTTGCACAAGAATCACTAAAAAAACAATTGTCAAAAAAAATCAAGAGCGGGAAAAACGTTATTTCTTCATTCACGCTAAAAGCACAAACCGGAATTGTTTACTTTGATTCGCAAGTTGGAAGAGGCCATGTGGCTCGTCCAAACAGCAAAAGCGAACTCAAAAAAAGCGTCGGTATTAAAGAAAAAGATCAAGAAGCACGAATATCCGGGAAAGGCAGTTTTGAATCAATCAAAAAAACATTTGCCAATTTGGATATGCATGTTAAGCGAGTAAAGAATCCTAAAAATCCAAATCAAAACTTACTTGCTATTACTCCACTGCAAACACAAGGAAGTAATGTAGAAATGCTGCTCGATCCGGAATTAAGAAGCAAAGGAATCGTGCTAGATAAAGCCAACAATCGCATCTTGCTCGCTGCAAGTGCAGCAAGAAGACTCATTGTGACCCGCACTACCTATCGATATCCTTTTGAACGCCGTGGAGCAGACAACCTTGAAGTGATCGCGTTTAAAGATAATGTCAATAGAAGCAATATCGAAATCCGTGAAGATTCTCCACGCTACATATATAAGTATGAAAATGAACGATACGCAATGGTACGCGGAGAAGCTCGAACAGGCATCAGTGAAAAACAAAGTAACACAATGACACTTGAACAATATAAAAAACGAAAATCATCATACGAAACATTTAAAGAACGTAAACTCGAATACAGTATTCGCGAAGGAAATAGACTCAGAGGTCAGATGTCTGAAGCAGTCGGATATAAAGAACAAGAACCAACACGATTTAAACAACTTAAGCTGGGACAATTCGCAGAAAACATGGTTTCTCTTTTCAAAAAAGACTTTAAAGACATGGTAACGAAAATGGATACTCCGGAAGCAGAAGCGAAATGGAAAAGCGAACTGTTCAAACAAATGAAAGCTGAATTTAAAGATTTTGCAAAAAATGAACTTGGCAATGCAAATCTTTCAATAAATGAACAAGAGTTAAACCTTGTTTATACGTATATGCTCAATGAATCGTTTGTTGCTCTTATGAGCTCAAGTGACGCTGTTATCGATCGCCGACTTGAGAAACGAAACAGTCTCTTTAAAGCATATATGAAAAAGTATGTGAAAAACTTTGCTGAAACCTACCCGGCAAAATGGGATGCGATTAAACAAATTGATCCTTCGGTTACACCCGAATCAATTGCCAATTATCTTATGCTGACCATGCCGCAAAATGCAAAGCAACTAAGAGCATTCTTAAAACGCAAACAACTACCGATTACCGAAGGATTAAAATTTGCTTCTTACTCATCAAAATCGGGTAATGAAGCCTTTGGAACTTCGTACGGTATGCAAATGCCAAAACAATTCCAGAATATTTTCAAAATGGTTGGGCCAACAAAACTTAACTTAAACTCCCCTAACCCCCGTGAAAGAGCTGCGGCGAGACTTATTTTACAAGTTATGTCACCGCTAAGCACAAAAAATCTCGAAACGGTTGAAGGGAAAAAACAATTCCTGCAATCGGAACTGTCACTCCTCCTTATTACTATGTAC
>WJKT01000016.1 GCA_014728955.1 Candidatus Peregrinibacteria bacterium | reverse complement strand
GTTACTATGCAGCTTGTGCATGAAGGGAATAAGTTGTATCTCCTTGGAAAGAGAAAAAACGAGCTGGGCGGAAGTGAATATTATCATTACAAAGGGCATCTTGGAGCCAATATTCCAAAGCCTCAGCTTGCCGAAGTGAAAAAACAATTATATGCGGTGATTGACGCTATTAACGAGGGATTGATTGTTTCCGCTCACGATATATCTGAAGGAGGTGTAGCAACGACACTTGTTGAGATGGCTTTAGGTGGTAGAGCAGAGGGTGAAAAAGGGGTATCGATTTCGCTGGATGAAATGAGTGAAGATGAGCTTATGGTGTATCAATTATTATTTTCAGAAACCGGTGGATTTGTACTTGAAGTGCCGGTTGAGAAAGAACAAGATTTTGTTGCATTGATGAAAAAATATGAATATGTCGATTATGTGCATATTGGCGAAGTGACAGATCAAAAAACAATCGAAATAAAGCATAATAATAAAGCTGTCGTAGATATTTCCCTCGATAAAGCCAAAAAAGCGTGGTGGGAAGGGTTGCGAGAGAAATTGTAATCTGTGTATAACCAAAAAGAGTGGATACACCGCATGGTGAACATTGAATTGTTCGCTAATTTATGCTAAAATAATAGGAAATAAAAATAAAAGTTAGCGATGGAAAATCAAACAAAACAGGTAGATTCCAGGCACGATACTGTTATTCGGTGGGAGGCGCCGGAATACGTGCAGCATGATAAAGGCTGGAAATGGTTTTTAGGAGCGGGAATTGTCGATTTCTTATTATGTGTGTACGCTGTTGCAACGAATAATTGGACTTTGCTGATCGCTCTTGTATTACTTTCGTCTGTTTATATTTGGCAACATGGTAGCGTGCCCAAGAATATTGAAATAAATGTCTCAAGAACCGGCATTAAAGTTGGAGAAAAAGAATATCCATATCAACAAATAAAATCATTTTGGATTATTTATAAACCGCCGATGGTTAAGACTCTTAATTTGAGATCCAATTCCCGCATTTTACCTGATATTGCCATTCAGTTGGGAGATCAGGATCCGGCGCAGCTTAGAACGTATCTTTGCTCGCAAATACGGGAAGAAGAAGGGAAAGAAGAGTCAACTGTCGAAGCGCTTATTCGTATATTTAAATTATAATCATGGCTGATCACTCTAAAAGAAACAGGCCACGCTCACGATCGGGAAATATTCCTGAAACATATCGAAAACGGCACGCAGAAACACGGGAGCAAATTGAAAAATCTATAGAAAAGCACGCAAAAGAAAGCCTTCGAAAACTTAAAATAGAGATGAATAAAATGACTTTGGGTGCTCGCGATGAAGGTGGTGACAGAACGAGTTTGCGTCAAAAGAGATTTGAAGAAATTGTTGGTAAAAGATTAAAGAAACAACAAAAAGTATTTATCGAAAAGTTAAACGACATGTTTGCCTCATATGACAATGAAGAGGATTACGCTCGTTTTTTAGAGCGGGTTAGAAAAGAAACAGAGCGTGCTAAAAAAGATATGACGCGATATCAGCAAGCAGTTCTTTATGCCGTAAGATGTTTGGCCGGTTATAATGGGAAAATAGAAGTTGGTGATTATGCATATTTTTATTCATTACTTGAAAATATTTCCCGGTTATATGGAAAGAATGCCAAGATTGGCGAAATTTTTGCACATATCAAAAAAGACACACTGAAAAAGGATGATTGGGACGTTTTGTGTAAGAATGTTAAAGCTATTAAAATGAAGCCTTCTACCGGGCGTACGCAGATGAAATTAAGTACCAGTGCCTTTTTTATACGGTTGATGAAGCCGCATCAACGAACACAATTGGTGCGCGAATTCAATGATCGTTATGGAGCTGATGAAGCAAGAAAACTTGCCGATCAAATGGTGCAAACCAATGTTATTACGTTAAAGCAATATAAAGTTGCAATGACCGATATTACGGGTTCGGAATATGAATATTCGAAAAAAGAGAGAAAATTAATTCTTGAACGACGTAGACAAGCACGTATGTTAACGCAGGAGGTGCGAAAAAATCTTCGAAATCCAATGGCGATAAATGCCGCTGAAAGGTTGTTAAACCGAAAGTCCATTGGTGCGACTATCGTAACGGGAATAGGGGTGCTGGGAATGTTTACGAACTATATGGCCGGAATTAGTAGCGGCAAAGGTATAGGTAAATACTTTAACGGATTGAAAAGCCCATATTTCTTGTTAAGTGCGGGAGTGACTGTCGGAGGATATCATGCTTTGAGCGGTTCGATGCGTCCCGGAAAAGGAGTTGGAGCATTAGATAAAATAATTTCAAAACCAAGGCGACTTGATAACCCTTTTGGGGTGAATGAAAACGCGGAAAGACAAGATGCACACATGAAAAAGCTTGCTAATATTTGTGCGGATCATGCAGTTTTAGAAGACTGGTTGTTAAGAAATAATGGATTTGGTGATTTGTGGAGTTTCTATTCGAAAAAACGATTTGATCGTACCAAGCTTAAATCTAAAATGCTTACCACAAAGCAGCGAAAAAAAATAAAAAATGCTCCGCAAGAAGGATTATACGAAGAGCTTTTAGACTATGTTGAGCATACGCGCGGCAATAAACGCGGTGCAACACGGTTACGGGAAGCAAAAAGATTATATGGAAAAGCTGCGGTTGAACAAATGATATTTGATAGTACTGTAGCCTCCTATAGTTTGGGAATAAATACAACAGCCGCATTTTATCGAAAAACAACAAAACGAAATGTAAAATATCACGATCTTTTCTTGTACAGGCAAGGAGTGCGATCCAGGCCGACGGCCATGCGTGCTCAGCCAAAAAGAAAATCAAAACAAAAATCATAATATAATAACCAATGCAACAACTCGGTTCAGGATTCGTCAATTCGTTCTTACTGCCGTATATTCAGAATCAAATTCTGGGTAATTTGTCGAACGATACGCGATTACAAAAAATGTTCCGGTTTGATAAAGTGCTTCGTCCCGATGAAATGCAGGGATTGGAAGATTATTATTTTCAGGATACGGGAACGGTTTTACAAATCGATCCGGAATTGCGTTCGGTATTTTGGCGAGAATTTAGCGAATTTGTAGCGCGACAGAAACTGATAGCAAATGGTAGTGATGCAAAGTTGCGATATCTGATGTTACCTGATGAAAAAACCGGCGCTATTTCCAAAGATGCGCGGAAAAATTTGGAAAAACTTGCTTTTTACGCAGTGAATAGTTTAGAAGATGCATTAATTGCTCGTGAAATACATCATCAGCAGCTCATGGGGACTCTTTCCGATGAAGAAGCAGCTGACAAGAAAGCAGCATTGAAAGAAGGGAAATTGGCATTGGCACAAAAAGAAAATGGAGAGTTTGATTACTTGTCGGATACATCCATTGCAAGAGCGCTGGGAAACGTTGAAAGAACGGCAAAGATATTGGCGGAACACAGAACTGAAGAAACACCATCTGGGGAAAAACGTATGTTTATGTTTAATCCGTTACAGACTGCTGAAAGCGGACGAGAAACAAGCTCGAGTCCTCAGCAGGTGCAGCAAATTTTATGGAATAAACAGGCTATTGGCGATGAAAAGAATCTTGAGCGTAACGGATTGTATGTTGAAGCACGTATGAATATCGACGCCAATGGTATAGCACGCGGTTTTGTGAGAGATAAAAATAACACGCGGCTTCGTATTGAATTTGATGTAAAGAAACCGGGAAAAAGAATGTATAGAATGACCTTTGTAGACAATCCCGATAAGAAATTTTTTGTAAAAGAAGAGGAGCTTCAATCGACATTTGGTAAAAAAAGATCGGCACAGGAAGTCTACACCGAAAAGTCCGGTCCTCCCGGAGCACGTCGTTCCGATATTCCTATCAAAGGCGGAAAAGTGCAAGGAGATCGTAGACCGGTTACGTTACCGGAAAATAGAAGAATTACCGGCGTTGTTCCCGGACAAAAAGCTGCTCCCGCCCCGCGAGAAGGGACGAATCCTCCACCATACGTGCCTCTTGTTGGTGCAAAAAAAGAAAGGACGAAAGAGACGGAGGAAACCGAGATTGCAAAGCAAAAAGAGCAGTATCAGCAATCAGTGATACGTGCAAAAAAACAATTTGAATCGCGGTTAAGCGAAAAAGAAGAATCAAAGAAAAAAGGTGTTGCTCAAGTGAAAGGAAATAAAAGAAAAAGTCCCGGAGATCTTAAAAAAGAACATGAAAAAAAACAAAAAAGTCTGATTTTCAAAGTTGCCAAATGGTATTTCGCCGGTATTGGCGGAACTATCGGATTGGCAGGTGCGTTCTCGATTTTTAGCTAATCATTTATTTATCATTACATATTCATGAAAAGAAAACCAAAAATAAAACTTAAATACATACTGATCCTTGTGCTTATTATTCTTCTGGCATTCCCGTTAACGGCGTTTGCTCAGAGCGTAACGGGGCAAATGGGTGATGTGTTAAGTGAGTTTTTAGGAAAGTTGGGACAATTTTTGACTATTGTATTAAAAGTGTTACAACGAATTTTATGGCCTATCTTCCTTGCAATAGGAGGATTGCTTAATAATGATATTTTATTTGGATATGGCATGGAAGAACGTTTGTTGGAAGTATGGGTACAAATGAGAAACATTGTAAATGTTGGGTTTGTCATTATTTTACTGGGTGTTGCACTCTTTAATGTATTGGCCGTAAAACCCGATAGTGAATATGCAATTAAAACATTTTTACCTAAATTTGCAATAGCGTTGATAGCGGTTAATTTTTCATATATTGCCATGAAGGTTGTTCTTGATGTTACCAATGTAGCAACAACTGCGGTATTTACCTTGCCGAGCACAATCAGTACGGGGGTTAATCCTCAAATTCTGGAATGTGAAGAAAATAAAAAAGCAGAAGATTGCACGGTGAAAGATAAAGATATTGTGAAGAAAATTTGTACGGCATATTATGGTAATGAAAAAGAATTCGAAAAAAAATTCAGTGAGCAGACAGCTGACGCAAAGAGACCTGTGCTCTGTACTCTTGAAGGAGGAAGTTATACTTTGCAAGATGCCGGGAAGAAATTTTTTGCCCGTTACAATTCACGGAACGCCGGATTGGTAATGGCAATACAGTTTATGAATGTTCTGGATGTTGACAAGGTGAGTGCAAGCGCAAGCAAAGATTTAACCAGCTTGGCTTTCAATTTATTGTTTTCAGTTATTTTATACATTGTGTACGGCGCCGCTTACCTAGCATTATTCGTGGTGTTATTGGCTCGTTTGGTAGCATTATGGCTTTTTATTGCACTGTCTCCGTTTATTGCCATAGCACTGGTGGTCCCAAATTTAATACCGAGTGCGGGCGGAGAGTTGCAGAATAAATTTTTCAAGAATGCATTTGCTCCCTTTTTAATGGGGGTGCCGCTTACTATTGGATATGTAATTCTTGATGCGTTTAAAAATACGGGAACGAAGAATAACATTGAATTTGGAACAGCTTTTAATATGGTGCAAGTAGAGGCTTCGGGTATTTCGGATTTACAATCCATGATTATCGCTTTTGCTGCAGTTGCCGTTGTATGGATCGGAGTGTTTGCCGCTGCTGAAGGAACTATTGCAGAACGCTTTACGGAGGGTATTAAAGGAAAAGTTGGTGCGATGGGACGTGGAGCAACCAATTTACTTAAATTAGTGCCGATTATCCCTGCGGGGCAGGGGGGAAAAGGATTGTCATATAAACAAGCACTGGGGAAAATTAGGCAACCTTTTGATGAACTAGAGAAAGAATATGGTGCGCAGAGGGAAAGGTCGAATATGTCTCCAACAGAAATTAGAAATGTTGCGAAGAATACAGAGAGTACGGTGGAGGAAGGTCGTCGAGCTGTGTTGAGTGGATTGCAGACAGCGGCGGGGCAACGTGAAGCGTATAAGCTATTGCAAAAATGGAAGAGTAAAGGGAAATTTAAACAGTCTGGTTTTGCTAAAAGAGTCTTGGGAGAATTAGGTGAAAAAGAGCGAAAAGCATTTGCACAAGGAAAGTTAAGACCTGCTGCAAAACAAAGAATAAAAGGAGCCATACGCAGAGTGGCTCCAGGAACATCTCCCCGGAATAGACGTTCAGCATCGTCAACGACAAAATCCGGTGGAGCGGCGAGTGGAGCGGCAGCCGGCGGTGCGGCTACTACAACCGCCAATGCGCCGACTCCGGCATCAACGGTTTCCACTGCTAAACAAAGTGGTGTTGCGGTAAGCGAAGATTTGCAAGAATTGCAAGAGCGTCGTGTTAGTGCTGCAGCGTCCGGGAATAATGCCGAAGTACAGAAAATTGATACTCAAATGAAAGAAGATCATAAGGATGAACTTGAGCAATTGCAAAAAATTAACAAAGCCAGTCCTCAAATTGCTCAAGTGCGAACATCGGCAGGTGCGGTGCAAGATGCTGATAATACGGAGCAGGTGCAGAAGCTTGAAAATAGCCTTACCGCTGCTGATAATGCATTAAAAGCTCAAATCCCGGATGATGACAAACGAAAAGAAATCCTTGGTCAAGTATTGAAAAAGGCTGCCGGTGATAAAGCTTCGGATATTGCTGGTAAATCTACAAAGGTTGCAAATTTGGTTAAGCTGTAATAAGATAATAAAAATATAATTTGTCAAAAAGTAGACTATGAAACGATCATGCAATGAACAAAACGGGGCACTATTAAGCCATTGCTATGCTGTCACCTCTCCATGGTGGGGGGAGCGCCGTATGGTCTTTTTTGCCGCCGAGACAGGTGATAACAAGGCTGATATTGATGGAGCGGCGCAAACGGAGACGAGTAAACAGGCTGAAACACAAGAAGAAAAAGAAAAAGATAATACAGCGAAATCACAAGAAACCGAGGTTGATAGAATAACGGTCCGAACAGCTGAAAAAGCACATGCCGTACTTGACACCTGGGAGCTTGAATTGCCGGCCGATATTGATCCGGAAGAGGTTAAAAAAGCTCGTGAAGTTGTTAATGACTACTACCCTGCATTGGAAGAATTAGAAGATGATGTGAATGATACAATCAGTGAGTTAATCGGACAGATGGGGAATGTTGACAGAAAGGCACAAGAAGAATTGTGGCAAGCAGTTTATAGAGTTATTCCTGAATTCAGTAAACAGCAATTGCGTAACAATGATTCGTTTCAATCCTCTATGATGGAAGCCGATATAGAAAGCACTATACGGCAAAATATTATTCATATTTGGAAAAAGTTTAGTGATAGTGCTCCCGATGTGCAAAAAATTAAAGAAAGTGCTCATAGTTTTGGTGAACAAGCCCGCCAAATAGCTATGAATGAATTTTCGATGCTGAAAGTAATTGATAGTGTACGTGAGGTTATGTGGGATATGCACAAAACATTCCAGCGTAAAGCAATTCAGGAAAGGATGGTTCGATCTGCCGGACGGCGAGCGGGTATTCCTCTTCGAGAAGGGCAAGAACTGCAAGGTTTGGGGTTACGGCTGAAAAAAGGGTTTGAAGAAGATAAACCATTTATAGATCCATATCCGAAAAAATGGATTATTAAAGAAATATATGTTGATAAAAAGCGGGATCCTGATCCGGAAAACAAACAAGATGAAGATAAAATGTTAATGAGTGGGGTGTGGGTAGCTCTTGAAGAAAAAGGAACAGGACGAGTGCACCGCATGTCTACTAACAGATTGCGTGATTTTGTGAATCTGCACGATATAAAACCGGTTGTTAAAAAACAAAAGGAGTTATCACATGCTGTTCCTCATTTGAATGAGATGAATATGAAAGTTAAAGCCGGAGATACTCTTGAATATGATATGGTTACGATTGATCCCAAAACAAACAAGCCATCTACCAATGTGCAAAAGGTCAGGGTTGTTTCAATTGATAATTACGGCGTGAAACTTGATAAGAAAGTGTTGTATCGTTCATTTTACGACAGTCCTGATTTATCTGATCATGAATATAAAGATGACTTTACTCTTGGCGAATTTGCAAAGTGGATGAATCGATTTAGACCTGTCCCGACCATGAGATTCTCAAAATTGCTTGATCAATTGGAGGAGCATTACAAGTACATGAACAAACAGTATAAAAGAAACAAAGAGTGCCACCTTCCTATACGGCTGGAACCGGGAGAAATTTTACATGCGGATGCGCCCGGAAATCCTCTTTTTGAAATAGAATATGTTGATGAATTAAAAGGTGTAATTCAGCTCAAAGATAAACGGAGTTTTACCTTTCCACAGTTTGTGCGATGGGTGTATGAAAATGATATTGAGCCGTTTGATCCCGAATTGGAAGCAAAAAAAATGGAAGTATATTTTAATGCGGGCAAAAAATCGCGCGAACGTGCCAGAGAAGATGCGCAAAAAACAATTAAATATTTTCAGGAAACCGGAACATGGAGGGATACGTTACAAAAGCTTCGTGAAAAAGGTATTAAAGGAATTTTTGAACCCAAGGTAAATTTTCGAGAAGATAAATCGGTTGGTTTGGAGAAACAAAGCTACAGTAAAATTGCCCAATGGCTTCGGGATACGCAATGGCTTCGACTGGATGACATTTTTAAGATGTTTCAAAGCGGCTGGGAATATTATACCCGTAACTGGCAACGTAGACAAAAATCGAGATATTCAGAAGTGGGAAAACATATTCCATGGTTTGGTACGGAATTTGATCGTATCAACCAATCGGCGGAAACCGAAGAAGTAAGTCAATTTAAAGAAGCGATGGATCAATGGGGGGTTCCGCAAATTGAAGAAACATTATATGATACCGATAATCAGGATCAGGCTAAGGCGTGTTTGAATGTGTTGGCCGAAAAAGGGATGATTCGATGGGATAGTAAAGACTTGTATCATACGCTCAATAAATTTGCAGATATTAACCATAAACTTCCTATTCCCGCTGGTGATCCGTATAAAAAGTTTGCAAAAGGCAGCGGAACGTTTAATGGGAAACCTCTTGAAGGGAAGAATGTTATGGATTTCTTGCAAGATTCAATGGATTCCATTTGGGGTGAAGGTTCATATGTGGGATGGAAGCGTCAAAATGACGGGGCTATCGAAAGTGCCATTCAGGAATCTTACAATAAAGGTGAAGAGCTTGAAAACGATCCGAAAAATGTGGGTGGGATTTCCAAAGAACTGTCTAATATGTTGACTCGTCACATGAATGGAGAATGGGTTGATCCAACTGAATATGAAGGAATGTTGCGATTTATTATAGAAGCTGGAAAAGCATCGGGAAAAGATAAAATTTATTATCTTTTGATGGGGGTAAACGCCAAAAATCCTGATGGAAGAACTATTCTCGGATGGGAGCGTATAGGACGCTTTGTTAGTAAGTATTCAAATCAATTCCCGGCGCTGGATTTCTTTAGTGCAAGTAACAGCGACCCGAAACGAGACTTTTTTACCGGAGATTTCTTGGTTAATGCTGATAACGAGCCTCGTCCATTTGTTCGTTCGGATTTTGACAGACTGGTTTCCGGCTGGGTGAGTCAGGGTAATTCAAGAGGATTTTTTGCACCGGAAGATGATGTTGAAGCGTTTTTAACCAACACGATATTAACGACTGATGCAGTGCAGAATCGTTTGGAAAAAGGTATTC
>WJKT01000015.1 GCA_014728955.1 Candidatus Peregrinibacteria bacterium | reverse complement strand
GTACTTGATGATGGCAACCAAGAAAGGAAAAGTAAAAAAGACCAAAGTGGAATCATTTGAAAATGTTCGAAAAAGCGGTCTTATTGCCATTAAGCTAAGAGACGGGGATTCTCTTGAATGGGTACGTGAAGTTTCAGAAGGAAACGAAGTCCTTATTGTTACACGTGAAGGTAAAAGTATTCACTTTAAAGAAAGTGATGTTCGTGCCATGGGAAGAACAGCAATGGGAGTACGAGGAATTAAACTCAAAAAAGATGACTATGTTGTGGAAATGGATATCGCTATGACAAAAGACGCATCACTATTTGTTGTTATGGAAAACGGATTGGGTAAAAATTCGGCTATCACCAATTATCGATTACAAACACGTGGCGGAAGCGGCGTTAAAGCGGCAAATGTAACCAAACGTACCGGAAAAGTAGCCGGAGCAAAAGTACTCGAAAAGTTCTATGAAGGAGATGCTATTCTTATATCAAAGAAAGGACAAATTATTCGTATGAACCTTAAAGATATCCCAACACGAGGACGTTCAACGCAAGGAGTATATCTTATGCGTCTCAAAAAAACCGATTCAGTAAGTACATTATCAATTATCCGAACCGATGAAATCAAAAAAGGAGCGGACGAAGAAGATAAAGATAATGAAGAAAAAGAAGGTAAGAAAAAGAGTAGTAAAAGCAAGGGCAAGAGTAAGAGTAAGAGTAAAAAAAGTAACAAGAAAAAGGAAGAAGATCCTAAACAAGCAAGCTTACTCTAAACACATCGGCATGAAACGTGGCTTAACGAGTTTACTGATTGCGTGGTGTGCACTCATGTACATAACGCTCGGAGAAACCGCCCATGCACAAAATGGTGCGGATCTTTCACTGGCTCCCGAAAGTGTTCACTTTTCACAGGATGTTTTCCTTGAAGGCAATCCGGTGACTATTTATGCAACCATACAAAATACCAGTAATAAAGATTTATTGGGAACCGTTCAGTTTTATGATGAAACGACGGGAACGCAGATAGGAAGCGACCAGACCATATCAGTTTTTTCACATAAAACGGATGATGTTTTTATTCAGTGGATCCCCTATCAATATGGAGACCACACTATTCATATTACAGTTGATCCATGGGAAGCAGCGGGAGATGATCCATCAAATAATCGTGCAATACAAATCGTGACCGTCTTGCAAGACACCGATTATGACGGTATTGCTAATACGCAAGATCCCGATGACGACAACGACAACGTTCCCGATCAGGAAGATGATTTCCCGTTAAATGCAGCAGAATGGGTAGATACCGATGGCGACCGCATCGGAGACAATGAAGATCCCGATGACGATAACGATACCTATCCGGATGACGAGGACGCATTTATGTATAACCCCTTAGAATGGAATGATCATGATGGTGACGGCATTGGAGACAATGAGGACACCGATGATGATAATGACGATTTATCCGATATCGATGAGCAAATACAACAAACGGACCCACTCAATGCAGATAGCGACGGGGACACGTGCCTCGATGGCGAAGATGCCTTCCCGTTAAATCCGGAAGAACAAAAAGACTATGACCAAGACGGTATTGGAGATAATGAAGATGATGACGATGACAACGATGGCTTACGTGACACCGAAGATCAGTACGATAACAACAAGGGCCCAGTCATTATAGTAGAAGGAAATACGACACAAGCCATTAAGAACAGACCTCTTACCTTAAACGCTGCAAATTCATATGACGAAGACGGCTCTATCGCCGATATCCAGTGGATACTCAACAAGAACACAACGCAAACCGGTCCGATATTTACCCATACGGTAACAAGTGAGGACGATTTAACGCTTTCTGTTGCGGTTATCGATGATCGCGGCGAAATTCGCAAAGAATCATTTATTATCACCGTTTTCAATCTTGATTTTTATCTAGCAGGAGCTCTGATTTGGATAATAATTGTTCTTGCAATTGTCATTTATTTAAAGTATAGTTCACGGGCAAAAAGAATTTAGCTCAATTTAAAGTATTATTATGAAAAAGGATACTCACCCACAATACCACGACGACGCTACATTCACCTGTGCATGCGGGAACGTTATAGTGGCCGGATCAACGATTAAATCACAAACAACCGATATCTGCAGCAAATGTCATCCTTTTTATACCGGAAAACATAAATTGGTTGATACTGCGGGACGTGTTGATAAGTTTAAAGCTAAACAAAAGAAAGCTCTTGAAATGCAGAAAAAAGCAAATGACAAGGAAGCTGATTCAAATAAAGGCAAAAAGAAAGGAGATGAAAAATATCTCACTATTGAAGATATGAAGGCACTTAAAGAAAAGGGTACAAAAAAGGCTGCAAAAAAAGAAAAATAATACGTTTACTCTTAAACTCATTTCATGCCCGGGAACGCTATTGGTCAGGTATTTCGAGTATCTACGTGGGGTGAATCTCACGGTATGGCACTTGGCGTTTTAATTGATGGCTGCCCTCCCGGCATTACACTAAATGAAGAAGATCTGGTACAGGAACTTAAAAAACGAAAACCGCAGGGGAAATCGGGCACAAAGCGCAAAGAACCCGATATACCAAGCATTATGTCGGGTGTTTTTGAAGGAAAAACAACCGGAACTCCAATTTCCGTTATTGTTCTAAACAAAAAGATGAACCCGGATGACTATACTCATTTGCGCGATGTATATCGCCCGGGTCATGCCGATTATACATATGAGAAAAAATATGGAATTCGTGATCATCGTGGCGGCGGAAGATCATCGGGACGAGAAACGGTCGCACGCGTCATTGCGGGAGCCATAGCAAAAAAAGTGCTTAGTCTTCACAACATACGTATCCTGGGACATACAACCGGCATCGGACACATTACCGCAGAAACATTCAATAAAGATGAAATTGGAAATAATCCCTTGCGATGCGCCGACAAAAAAGCTGCAAAGCATATGTTAGACCATATACAAACTATCAAAGAAGAAAAAGATTCTGTAGGAGGCACTATTACTCTTGTTGTCAAAAACACACCGCCCGGCCTGGGAGAACCGGTTTTCAATAAACTGGATGCAGATTTAGCACACGCAGTAATGTCTATAGGTAGCGTAAAAGGAGTTTCTTTCGGTGCGGGATTCAAAGCAAGCACAATGAAAGGATCTCAAAACAATGATAGCTTTGACAGCAAAAATGGACATATTTATACCACTTCAAATAACGCCGGTGGTGTTCTGGGCGGCATTTCAAACGGCGAAGACATTATCATGCATGTGGCAATCAAACCGCCCGCAAGTATTGGAAAAGAACAAAAGACAGTAACACGCAGCGGAAACCCCACCACCCTCACTATAGAGGGGCGACACGATGTGTGTATTGTTCCGCGTGTCATAAGTGTCATTGAAAGTATGGCCGCTATCGTCTTAACCGATCATCTTCTTCGACAAAAAATCAATCACCTTGTATGAAACATTTTTCTTTCACAATAAAGGGAAAAGATCCCAAAAGCGACGCTCGTGTCAGCGAATTCACAACACCGCACGGAAAACTGCACCTCCCCACTTTTATGCCCGTCGGCACGCGAGGAACGGTTAAAACCCTCAGTCCCGAAGAGATAAAAAACATTCATGCAGATATTATTTTGGCAAACACCTACCATCTCTATTTACGCCCGGGGCATGACGTTATCAAAAAAATGGGAGGTCTTCATGAATGGATGAATTGGGACAACCCCATTCTTACGGATTCGGGAGGATTTCAGGTTTTTTCGCTGGGTGCAAACAAGAAGTCACAAAAAAAAGCCACCAGCTTGGTAAAAATCAAAGAAGACGGCGTTGAATTCCGATCCTTTCTTGACGGTTCAAAACACTTTTTCACCCCGGAAAAAGTCATGCGTATTCAAGCGGCACTCGGAGCCGATATTATTATGGCTTTTGATGAATGTGCTCCCGGGGACGCATCTCATTCGTATGCAAAAGAGGCAATGGAGCGCACACATCGATGGGTTATACGTTGTAAAAAAGAGCATGAAACAATTCAGGAAACAAGATCCTGCAAACAAGCACTCTTCCCTATCATTCAAGGAGGAGTTTACGACGATCTTCGTATAGAGTCCGCACAATTTATGAGTAAGCTCGATTTGCCCGGAATAGCTATAGGCGGGCTTTCGGTCGGTGAAACAAAAAAGCAAATGTACCATACTCTTGACGTTATTAAAG
>WJKT01000014.1 GCA_014728955.1 Candidatus Peregrinibacteria bacterium | reverse complement strand
GTATATAAAGAAGCACGCGCCTATGACGTAAAACATCACGGAGAAAAGAACGCTGAACAAGAAGCCCAAGAAAAACCCGAAGCGCTTGAAGCACAAGATGTTCAAGCTATAGTTGAGACTTTGCAACAACAAGCGCTCACCAGCGAACAAGCCGGTAATTTGGAAAAAGCACTTGGTCTGCATGAAGCGGTTATTTCGATGCATCAAAATAACACTTTTAGCGCCGAAAAAGTTAAGCAATTAACTCTTGAGTTAAATGCATTGGAAGCGGCATCGGATGATGCCGTCATACAAACTATTGAACAACAGCTCAAAAACCGTAATGTGCAGGAAGAAATAAAACATTTGCAACTTGCTCAAGACATCCTTAAAGATCAGGAGAGCCTCGTTACACAATCTCATGGCAGCGAACAGCTTAAAAAACAACATGCGCATCTTGGTAGCGATACATTTGAATCACGCGTCCACGAAAACCTGGTCACACAAACACAGGGGGAACAAGTACTTGATAAGAGCGGAAGCGCAAAGCATGTGGAAAATGTAGATCTTGAATATTTAGGCGTTGGATCGGATGATCCAACAAAGCTCGAGAATGCAATGCAAAACAAAAAAACAAGCGATAATCTCGAAAACATACAGCTGGTGGATTCTGTCACCGGGAAAAAAGTTTCAATGAATGAAGCACGAAAACAGCTAACTCGTCGAAAAGAAGCATTAGCGAAAAAAATAGGCGATCAAGATGGCGAACATTACTCGGTAGACGAAGAATTAAGGGCATAAACTGTTCATATATCACTCTATGTGGTAAAATGTGGTGAAAGGCCTTAAAAACGGTTTATCATGGAACTACTCCTCGTAGTTATCCTCATCTTCACTATTCTTTTCATCGCAACAGCGCTTGTAAGTCTTGCGCTACGTGTCCCGTACGTCCCGACAAAAAAACGAGTTATGCAGGAAATCATCAAGCATGCACAGCTCAAAAAAGGGCAAACATTTTTCGATTTGGGATGTGGTGACGGACGCATGTTAATAGAAGCCGAACGTCGCAAGCATGTACAAGCCATTGGATATGAAATTGCACCATTAGTCTATATTTTTGCTCTGATACGCAAAGCCATTTCGAGATCGAAAGCAACCATAAAATTTAAGAATTTCTTTCATGAAAACCTGGAAAATGCCGATGTAATTTTTTGCTACCTTATGCCGGCGGAACTACAAAAACTGGCGAAAAAAATAAAGAAAGAATGCAAAAAAGGAACATGTATTATTAGCAATACCTTTCATATTAAAGGCCTTAAACCAACAAAAGTAATTCCAAAAAATGAAAAAACAAAAATACCAACACTCTACTTCTACAAAATATAACACTGCGCGAGATTTTGTAATGTTTCTTTCCATCAGCGCCATAACGCTTACGATTCTTTATTTTGTCGTGCCCAAAAAACCTGATATAACGATGGTTGTTATCTTTATCATACTCGTTGTACCAACAATTATTGCACTTATCTCCGGTGCTCCTTTTGTGCCCACTCCAATGCATGTCGGAAAAAAAATGTTACAACTCGGCAAGGTAAAAAAAGGAGAAACTGTTGTTGATATAGGCTGTGGAGATGGCAGACTCGTGTATTTGGCAGCACATAAATATGGTGCACGGGCTATCGGCTACGAACTTTCCCCGATTGTGTATATACTGGCAAAAATCAGACAATGTCTATGGCGCTCCAAAGCAACCATAACATTCGGTGATTTCAGAATGCATGATTTATCACAGGTGGATTGTATTGTAACTTATATGCTACCTGACACGTTGAAGAAATTTGTCCCAAAATTTGAAAAAGAACTAAAGCCGGGAGCCAGAATCGTCTCGTACGCCTTTCATATTGGCGACTGGAAACCGACGCATGTTGAGCCGGCCTGTGCGCGTGAACATCGATCGAAAATATGGGTATATGAAATAGGCAAACAAACATAGCAGATAATAGAAAAAAACGTGGACATACGTAAACCACGGAACTTCAAAAGCGGCCAGTGGTAGTTTTGCCAATGCCATTGTAATATAAGAAGCAATTTCCAGAATAAACCATGCGGGCAGTGCAATAATAAAACCAAGATTGAAATAAAGAACGCTTGCCACAACGGAAACAAACCCAAAAAACATCGCAAACGGTATTAAAGGAACAATAAGAACATTTGCTACAGGTGAGATTAAAGAAAACCTTCCAAAATTAACCAAAATAATGGGAAGTGCAAAAATCTGAGCACTCAACGTCATGGCAAAGGCTTCACGAATACCATATGTCTCGGGAAGAAACCGTGCGAGCTTCATGATGGTATTGCCTGAAACAACCAAGCCCAGCGTTGCCAAAAAAGACAATTGAAATCCCACATCATATAAAAGTGTTACCGGATTCCAAACCACCATAACAAACGCAGACATAAGCAGAGCATTCATTACATGTGATTGCCGACCAAACCACAGAGCCATAACAGAAATAATGCCCATAATAGAAGCACGAACAACCGCTGCACTTGCCCCAACAAAAATAGTAAAAAGAACAATAAATACAATAATAAAGGGGACTTTCACCCGACGAGAGGCATTCTTAAACAATGAAGAAATCAAAATAATAATAAGAGAAATATTATACCCTGAAATCGCAATAATGTGAGTTAATCCCGTCATGTTAAAGGCTTCAAGAAGATCATCGGGTATACCCTTGCGAGATCCGGTCAACAATCCCGCTTCAAAACTTGCGGCAGGTTCGGGAAACAATCTGTTTAGTTGAAATTCAAAGGCATCTTTTACACTAAACAGTATTCCTTTAATGCTAAAGTGAGGGTCTTCAACTGCAACAATACCAGGCCTTTGCATTATGGAATAAACCCCCGAAAGCGATAAATAATTCTTATATGAAAATCCTTCAAATTCAGGTGGTGACACAAGCAGCCCGGTTAACCGTATCCGTTGATTATAGGCAAAGCCCGGATATAAAGGGTGTGAGGCCATAATACGCCCCTGAACTTCTTTACACCGCGTATCAAAACAGATAGTTTCGACAGCAACCGTATAATTAACTTTCTCCCTTCTCCTATCGGGATCCTCAATAATAACACCCTCGATAACCGCCACCGTATGCTCGTTTCGATAATAATGCACCGATGATTGATCGAATTGTGGAACAAAAAGCCAATAGCGGAAAAGTCCAAGCGCAAAAAACAATAACACAATTCCAACCGACTTTGACATTCCACGCACAACAACACTCCAGCAAACGATACTACCGATAATAAGCGGCGGACAGGGAAACAAAGAAAAAACAAACACTCCAACAAGAAAAGAAACACATGCCGCCCGAATATAATAACTCTTCATGTCACCACTTTAGCAACACCATTTAAAACTTCTATTAAAGGTTTATTAAAAAATTACAACAGGGGTGTTGGGAAGAACTAACAACACTACGCCCTTTACATTTTAAGTAAAATATTGTTTTATAACCAACCTACGCAACTTGACTCCTTGAAACATGTATGGCCTCCTAAATCTATTGCTGAAAATCGGTCTCACTGAAAAAGAGGCGCAAGCATATCTCGTTTGCCTCAAAGTGGGGACAAATCCCGCAAGCGTGATTGCAAGACATGCCGAACTCAATCGATGTACCACCTACTCTGTATTAGAGTCCCTTATGAAAAAAGGTCTCGTCTATCAAATTGAGAAAAACAGTATTCGATATTTTACCGCTGTTGAACCACATAGACTACTTGGCTATCTTGAAGAAAAGCAACGAGACCTTGCGTTTTATAAGAACGAAATATCCATGCACCTGCAAGAATTCGATTCTCTGCAGCATCCTCATCAAATTGTACCTAAACTAAAATCTTATTCAGGCAAATCACGTATTAAAAAGCTTTACAATGAAGCGCTCAATGAACCATATCTACTCATTAACGCACAAGCGCATAACAAGCCACATCCTTTTTTCACTCACTATGCTCCTCTGTTTCTTAATGAAAAAAGAACAATACAAATAGCGGTCTACGGCAGCGAAACAGTCGTTACGTTATCACTTGCAAAAAAAACTGACATACAAGCACTCCCGCAGTGTATTCCTTTGGAACTTGTCGGACAATCAAAATTATTCATCATCGACGCACAAGAGTTCTATGGTGTCGAAATAAGACACAATAGAATTATTGAAGCCCATCAAAAACAATTCCTTCAACGATGGAAAAACAAAAAAAGACCCCCCGTATAAACATGCGGGAGGCCTTCTATTAATAACCGTGCGCTTTACTGCATAGTTTCGAGTTGTTCTAAATCAACCTCTTCCATTCCTTCTAGTCCTTCGAGTTCAGACATATCCATTTCCATATCCATGTCTACATCCATATCCACTTCGTCCATCATCATTGAATCATCAAGTTCCATTTCCATGCCCGCAGAAGGGTCAACCATAGATCCTCCAAACATAAGCATAGCAATATCTTCTTCAGTTAGTTCTTCAGTATAATCCGGTGTTTTAACATCATCAGATCTTGTAGGATTGATTTTAAAACTCATATCAATGGTCCCGTTCATTTCAGGATCATCAAGTTTCATGGTTCCTCCAAATCCGGTCATCACCATTTCATTAACCGCAACATATACGTCACCGGTCATCGTAGCGGCATCAAGAAATTCTTGTGTGTCCGCAACATCAGCGGCATCAACCATATCGAGAACCATTTTTTCATCTACATCAGCAGTAAAATGATAACTATTCAATCCGAGAATATCGGTTGTTCCCTGGTATTGAATGTTGGTAAATGGCAATTCATCGCCTTCTTCATAATCAACCTCAGCCATTTCTCCCGATTCAAGAAGTTCTTCAGACTTCATGAATGAAAGCAAAATCCACTTATCCATATAATCTGCAAGCATCATATCAACCATTTCTTGTGTTGCTTCGTCAGACACTTTTACTCCCGAAACCTTTGCAAAAACACCATCTTCATTCGCTCTAAGTTCAACGGTTCCTTTTCCATCGCCGTCAACTCCATCACCTTTCATCATTCCATCAAGACTCATTGTGATTGCCATTTTTTCTTCATTCTGTGTTCCGGCAATTGAGAATTTTCCGTCAAGTTCGTTCATTTCACCATCAACTTCACCTTCAAGATCAGCATTCATTTCCATTTCGAAAACAAATTGCGTTACCTCTTCCTGATTAAGAAGAGCTTCGGTAATAATGTCTTCAGGTGATTTACCTGCCGGCAAACCTTCTTGTCCGCACCCTGTCGCTGTTACTAAAAGTCCAGCTACAAGCCCGAAAAGGGTTACCTTTGAAAATACTTTCATACTCGTATGTGGTTAAGAATTGAAAGTCGAACAAATTGTAATGAAAAGACCCTACAAAGTCAAAATACTTAACTTTCCTATTTAACTGTAAAACGGTATTATAACACAGTATTTTTGCAATAAATCATTTCCTTTATTATGAATCATAGCTCCCGAACAATACACTTTTTCCGTATTACCAGCATTTTCATAAGCATTATGATGCTGTGCAGCACAAGTTATGCTGCAAGCTTTTCCGATGTCCCACCCGAACATCCTTACAGTACATCCATATCGTTTTTAGAGTCGTATGGTGTTATTCATGGTTACGAAGATGGAACCTATAAACCCGACTCACTCATCAACCGTGCTGAATTTTTAAAAATAGTTTTGGAAGGAACCGAAGTTGAATTAAATGCCGCCACGCCAACCGGTTTTACCGATGTTGACGAACAGGCATGGTACGCTCCCTACCTGCAAAAAGCATATAAAGAAGGGTGGGTACAAGGATATCCGGATGGGAGTTTCAAACCATACCAACATATTAATAAAGTTGAGGCACTCAAGCTGTTGGGAGAAATTCAGGACTGGGACCGGTTAACCCTGCCTGAAGTTCCGGAAGCAGCGTTTGCTGATACATATCGTTTTATATGGTATTCGCCGTATGTTCATTTCGCCAAAGAAAACAATTTGCTTTTTGAAGAAACAACCCATTTGTATCCCGACACTTTTATAAACCGCGGATATATGGCAGAACTTGTGTATCGAACACTCAATAATGAAGTTATCGAGTATGATCCGACACAAACAGCAGAAGATATTATTACCCAACAACCGTCTGTTGAAACACCTTCAACTTTTGGAATGATAGACGCGTCATACTTCAACAAAATGACACTCAGTAGCGATATACCAAACGTTATGTACAAAAACGAACTCTATATTATTGAGGGAACGTTTGATGGCACGGTAACAGCAGAAGACACCTTTGCCTTTCTTTCTAAAGATAATGAATCAACAAAAGAATATGAACATTTTTTTGGCACCGTCCATAATGGATCTTTTACTATTCCTA
This sequence comes from Candidatus Peregrinibacteria bacterium, assembly GCA_014728955.1. GTDB lineage: Bacteria > Patescibacteriota > Gracilibacteria > UBA1369 > PNNO01 > PNNO01. The sequence goes on along the minus strand of WJKT01000014.1, from coordinate 985 downwards.
TAATTTTTCGGGAAGCGGGCACCTTTAATCTTGGTATCGTTCCCGGATTGTCCGGAGAAAGCAAGGTTGCATCCATAACTGTATTGGACGGCATCCCTCCACAAGGATCCTCAACTTTTAATGAAAAGCCGAGCAATATTCAGATTATGTTTAAACATGATGAAACAAACGTATCATGGGATGCACAAGAACTGGACATTTTCAGAGTATATTTCATACAAGATGACGTTGTTCATTCATATTTTGTTCGAGACAAAAAAACACTGCAAGCATTCTTTGAAGATTTCACCTTTTTTGAGAAAGGAGAAGTAATAATACGAATATACGGAGCCAAAGCACAAACAATTCACCCTCTCGCTCTAGCCTCCGAATGGCACCAAAGCAGCGACCATACTTTTCAGGCTACGAAGCATCACTTTAAGTTAAGCTACAACGACTCCATAACCTATTCAACCCTTCCGGAAACCCTGCCAAGTATACAAAAATTATATGTTTCAGGAACGACCTATGAACCGATACAAGCACGAGGTGCAATAATTACACCATCCGGCGATATCGACACCTTTACCATAACCACCGAAGGAGAATTGCTTTCTTACTATGGCAACAATATTATTCAATCCGGATCAACCTTTTCATTTGTCTATCAACCAACACAGGAAGGAACATATATTTTGGAAATTAATGATACGGGAGGATCCGCTCTGGTGAATGTTCCTATCTATATCGGAAACGATATTCCGTTAATCCCCGACTTCTTCGACTTACAAGACCCCCTCGAAACAACACAAACGCTGCAGCTTGATGAAGCACGAGAAGAATTATTGCAATACATTAACAGCGAACGACAAAACCACGGACTGGAAACCGTTCGATTGTTACCGCAATTAAATACGCTTGCTCAAGAACATACAAATGACATGGTTGAAAATGAATTTTTTGCGCATGTGAATTTACAGGGAGAAACGCCGGACGATAGACGCAT
>WJKT01000013.1 GCA_014728955.1 Candidatus Peregrinibacteria bacterium | reverse complement strand
GGCTGGGTAAATCAAAGGGCATCAACATTAAACCAAAATTTCTTTGGTTAACACTTTTTGCTCTGCTCGGCGGCTTATGGTTTTACTACAAACTCGGCTATGATCAATTTCATCTTCCGGGTGTTGGCGATATTTTTCTTGGCATATGGTACATTCCTCTTTTTATGCTGGTCATTTTGGCAACATCCAATGCGGTCAATTTTACCGATGGACTTGATGGCTTAGCAGGCGGTCTTTTGGTTATCGCTTTCGGCTCATTCGGTATTATCGCTTTTGCTAAAAGCCTTTTTATCCTTTCAGCACTCTGCGCGGTCATTACCGGAGCAAATTTGGCTTTTTTATGGCAAAATATACCACCTGCAAAATTTTACATGGGAGACACCGGATCACTTTCATTGGGAGCCACATTAGGCGTTATTGCTATGATGACCGACTCATTTATCCCCCTTATATTAATTGGCTTCATTTTTGTTATCGAAACACTCTCAATTATCATCCAGATTATTTCAAAAAAATTCTTCAACAAAAAAGTTTTCAAAATAGCGCCTCTTCATCATCACTTTGAATACATCGGCTGGCCCGAAGCAAAAGTAGTCATGCGTTTTTGGATAGTTGGCGGTATCTGTGCAATATTCGGTCTTATTCTTGCACTTCTTTCAATTGGACTGTAGTGGTTTGACCATCTAGTTCTTCGTCAATTGAAATCACCACCGCAGAATCACTTTCAATTATCGGATCTTCAACTTCTTCAAGGGCTTCTTCCGCAACATCAATAATGTGTTTTACTTCACGCGTTACAGTTTCGTCTTCTTCAACAGCACCTTTCAACACACGTACGGTAGAAAGCGTTTCTTCTTTCTGCTCATCCCCCCTTACACTTTTATTATCATCTTCTTGAGCAACCTTCACAATATCTTGTGTAGCCTGTAACAATGTTTCCTGCGCATGATCCTGTTTTTGCTCACCAAACAATTCACGTGCTTCGAGAACCCGCTCATTCGCGTTTTTAAGCGTAACTTCACTTTTTTCTTCATCGGACAACGCCAATGAAAGTTTTGCCTCTCTAAGAGCTTCCTTTGCCTTGTAACGAGGGCTGTCGGGCAATGTTGTCGAGTAATCTTTGGCTTTGCTTGCAAATGACGTATACACATACTCCTGCAATTCAGGTGATTTTTGTACAGCTTCCTGCACTTCTTCAATTCGCTTGGAAAATTCTTCAAGCACTTTGTGCGCATCTTCTTCATTCCCGTCACTTAATAAAGCTCCCGCTTCCGTTAATCGTTTTACGGCAATATCAACACGTATCTTATCACGCTCAACAGTATCGGTTGTCACAAGCAATTTGGTTGTTTCATTTAATTTCTTTGCAGAATAGAAAGGATCACTCGGAAGTACTCCAGCTTCTTCTTTTGTCGCAAGGTCTTTTTCTTCTTCAACCTGCTTCTTATAATTTTTATCTTCCGTCTGATTGACAGTCACCCATAACTGTTCCTCTTCATCATGCAACGCAATTTTTTCTTCATTTACGCGATTATGGTCAACTTCGTATGCATACCCTTCAACAACCACCTTTTTATGTTCCTTTCGTTTTTCGGGGACACGAACTTCAACTTTATTTTCAAAAACAGCAACAGCAACTTTTTCTTGTACATCATCACGAACAATATCAAACGACGCTTTTTCCGAAGTGCGTGCTTTAACGGTATCTGTAATTACTTCAAACGACCCTTGGTCATCAACCAGATTAACAACCTGATTCCACATTCTTCCGCGAGTTAACTCAACCTCTACCTCCGTTTTTGCCAAACCAATATTATCCTGATAGAGACGATGGATTTTCAATTCGGTACGCGGTGATAAGCGACTCACGCTATCGTCAAAATAACGAATAATAGCAAGTCCGTTTTCTCCGGTTACAATAATATCGTCTTCTTGTAAGGTCATATAACGATATGCCTCAATGCTCTCTCCTTCACGAAGAACATCAACATCGCCGTACAAATGTTGAAATGTTGTTTTTTGTGCGGCGCGAATTACCGGTATATCTGAAAAATAGACCGTTAACGAAGTAAACGATAGGACGGTAATAAGAAGCGTTGCCAGTACTTTCTGCCATTGTCTGGCGATACCGGAAAATGATGATAAGCGAATAGGACGTTGTGCAATAGCTTTCATCACAACTTCTTTCATTTTTGCTTTTACCGTAGCTGAAGGGCGAACACTCGCATAACGTTTAACGATTTGAGACACATTTTCTAAAGAAGAAGTCGTCGTACTCTTTACACCGGTTTCTTCCATACGTTTCATTAAACACACACGCATGCGATGCCGTGTCTTAATATCAAGAGTCGGCTTTTCCATGCGCTGTAATGCGCGTTTGAGTTGTTGTAGTTCTTTATTCATAATAATGCCCTATTAGCGTTAATCATAACGAGCAACTTTCCTTTTTGTTACTCATAATCTTTGATCCCCATGTCCGCAAGCTCGCTTTTCAAGGCCTTTAACGCTCTAAACTGCATAATCCGAACGCTGCCTTCGCTCTTCTTTAAAATTTCACTAATTTCTTTATTGGATAAATCGTTAATAAATTTTAGAATAACAACTTGTTGATAATTTCTCTTTAAGCGAGAAATGGCTTCACGTAATGTCTCGTTATGCAGGGATTCCTGGGTACGACGAATCGGGTCCGCTTGCTTTTTCTTATCGGAAATCCACGGATTCAACGAGGCGTGCTCTCTATGTAAACGATAATGATCAACCACCAAATTATGTGCAATACGATACAACCACGATTTAAAGGTGGTATTTTTTCGCTTTTTATATTTTCTAATATTTTCCCATGCTTTTAAAAATAACGTCTCGGTTAAATCTTCAACGTGTTCTTTATTCACTTTATAGTAAATATATCGATAAATAGGCGTAACAAAAAAATCATACAGCGTTCCGAAAGCTTCTTGGTCTCCCTGCTGACTTTTTACAACAAGATCCTCTATTTCCTGATCTGACAATTCCATAATAAATTACTTATAGCCTCACATACATATATAATCAGCTATTACGTGTGTTATTACAAATCCCCCTTCTTTAATACGCTTCATCATGCATCATTTTCTCAGCTAATATAACATCGTCTTCGCTACCAATAAAGATAGGGGTGCGCTGATCCAACCGTTCGACGGCAATATCAAGAATACGTTTTTTCCCGTCTGTTGCACGACCACCCGCCTGTTCAACAAGAAGGGCCATAGGCGCACATTCATAGAGCAGCCTGAGTTTCCCCTCGGGCAGTTTTTCATAACCGGGATACGTAAAGACACCCTGTTCTTTAAGAAGTATATGATTGATATCAGGGACCATTCCGCCCGAATATCGCAGCGTATAATGATTATTCATCCAATAATTCACTAGAGCCGCATACTTCTTTTCCGAAGAGACGGCCCGTAAATTTCCGGGAGCGAAATTTTTCGCTTTTTTATCAAGACTGATATTTTCTCTACTTACAATAAACTCTCCAACAGCGTTTAAAATACATTCGTGCACACCATTCTTTGTAGTATATATCAACGTTAATCGCGGCCCATATACCACAATAAGCGACGCCACCTGCTGATCACCTTTCAATCCGATAATGTCATCTGATTCATAAATGCCGAAAATACTTCCAATCGCAAGATTTGCATCGACCAAAGACGATCCGTCAAGCGGATCAAAAACAACCGCATATTTCCCTCGTTTTTCATGAGGGATTGTATGCTCTTCTTCCATTTCTTCCGATGCCAAACATGTTGCATAATGAGAATCTTCCAACTCTTTCACGAACAACTGATTGGCAAGTACGTCCAGCGCCAATTGAGCTTCTCCATACATATTGCTGGTTCCAGCCAACCCCAAATCGCCGGTTTGCATGGCATGATGTACATATTTTGCCGTGACGGCAATTTTAACAATTAAATGTCGTAAATCATGATCCACCGCACTGTCTCGCAAATGTTTATCAAGTGATATGGGCATAAAAACAATTATTTAGTTCTATATAAATCCGCTTTCCCATCGCATAGAAAGGCTGCCTGAAACATCATAATAAGATGTTCTTTTATTTCTTCTATCGCCTCACGATGATCAAGCTTCGCAATCTCATCTTCAAACAAATACAATACCTTTCTAAACGGTTTGTCCATTTCTTTTGCTTTTTTCTCCATGGCTTCAACAAGCGTATCGGGGAAATACTTAAACCAAATATTTTGTAGTGCAGTTGCATAATTAAATTTTCGGGCACCGGCCTCTACCGCCTTCACAAACATTTCCGGCTGTATCCCTGTCCCCCCATGGAGCACGCCATACGCATCAAGCGGTCTAATTTTGTCACATATCTCTTTTACACGTTCAATACCTATGTGGGGCTCTTTTAAATACACTCCGTGCCCATTCCCCACAAAAAACGCACATGCCTCAGGTTTAACAGCCTGGACAAGCTTAACCGCATCTTCAGTTTTGGTGTAATAATCAGCAATATTTTCTTCAATATTCGGATCTGACAATGCCGCCGCAACGCCAATCTCCCCTTCCTCAACTTCCAAAGAAATCCCGAGCGGATGAATTTTTTCAGCAACTTCATAACATTTTTTAATATTTTCTTCGAGCGGTTTCTTTGAAAGATCAACTTCAACCGAAGAAAATCCGGCATCGATAGATCGCTGAACACACCCGTCAACATCTTTCTGAATATGATCATGATGAAGGCATACCGGAATGCTATATCCGTATTTTTTAATTCGTTTTTCAATCCCTTCGTGTACAATATCTGATAATCTCGCCGGTGGCATGGGACAATATCCCGCTTCACTTTCCGCAATTTCAACGATCATCGGAGATTTTGCTTCCCACGCTGCATCTAAAATGGCTTCGGCAATCCATTTGGACCTGGCATTACATGCGGGAATACCAAAATTATTATTATCGGCAACACGTAAAATCTGTTTTAAATTGCTTAATACATACCCATCGCTTAATACACGTGCGTTGGGATTAACGTCTTTAGAAAAAGGAGCAACATCTGACATACAAACCGAGGTTAATAAAAAGTAATAAATGTTCATGCGAACTATAACGAAAAAGCGTATAAGGAGCAATACACACACATCAAAAAGACCCTCTCGATGAAAGCCTATACCAAGAAGATCTTTTTAATAGCTAAAGCCTTAGCAATCCCAACCTGAACTTCGGATAATAATTATTTTTGTGCAAGAGCGGTATATCCCGATACATATTCAGCTTCTCCCGGCTTAACCATAGCATTTGCCTTTTCACTGATACTCAGTGCGGTTAACGCTTTTCGTTCCAAAAGGTCTTTCTTTAATTGTTCATTTTCTTCATATAAACGTTGTTGCTGTACCTCAAGATATTTAATCGTATACCCCTTTGTCGAGACATGATTAAAATTCACCAGCATCATCACACTAAGAAAACTAATAACAAGTGCCATCGACATAAGCATGGCAAACGTTTTAACTTCAAACGTTTTAACGCCGCGCCGTCTCTTTCGATGAGCCAAGGTATTTCTATTGATGATGACTTGTGACATAACAAATGGGAATTAACGATATATATAAAGGGGGTATATGGTATATTTATAATTTTTCAGCAACTCTTAATTTTGCGCTTCTGCTACGAGGGTTTCGACTAACCTCTTCTTCCGACGGAACAATAGGTTTTTTGTTAATACGCTTTAATTGCGGTTTATGATTACACGTACAGATAGGAATTTGAGGCGGACAAATGCATTCTTTTGTCGCATCGCGAATGACATTTTTTACAATACGATCTTCAAGTGAATGATAGGCAATAACAATCAGTCTACCGCCTGGCTTAAGAATTGATATTGCTTGTGACAATGCACTTTTTAATACTTCCAATTCTTGATTAACTTCGATTCTTAAAGCCTGAAATACTTGTGTCGCCGGATGGATTCTTCTACCTCTCCTGCCTTTTTGCCTTGGAGCGTGACGCTCAATCAAGTCTGCAAGCTCCTTTGTTGTTTCAAGAGGAAGATTCTCTTTAATAATGCGCGCATATTTTTTGCTATAGCGCTCTTCTCCATACTCTTTAAACAATTGGGCAAGTTTTCGTTCCGAAAGTTTTTTAAGCACAATCGCCGCTGTTAATGGATGGCGCTTATCAAAACGCATATCCAGCGGTCCGTCAGTCTGGAAAGAAAACCCTCTGGACGGATCATCAACCTGGGTTGATGCAAGCCCCAAATCAAAGAAAATAAGGGAAATATCATCAATGCCTCGCTTCTCTACCTCGTGTTGTAAATGAACAAAATTATTTAAAATAAAATGTTTGTTTTTGTTTTTGCTTAGCCTATGTAACGCATAATTGTAATTGTCTTCATCTTGCTCAAACCCTACCAATGTTCCCGTTTCTCCAATTTTTTTTAAAAATAATTCACTGTGACCACCTCGTCCGACCGTACAATCTATAACGGTATCTCCTGTATGTATATTTGCATACTTTTCAACAACATCAATAAGTACCGGTTCGTGTCCATGTTCACTTTGCTGCAAGGGTTTTTTCGTCGTATCCATCTATCTATTGTTCAAAACTTGTGCACAACATGTGTATAACTTTTTTGATCATTTGATCACGCCTTTAAATTAAGGATATATCGGGGCTGTGTCAATAATATTACAATTTTTAGAGTAAGTTTTGTGTTCCATAGACGTTCCAAATGCAAAACTAACCTTATAAAATAAACAAAAATATGTAAATAACATTTATCTTGTTTCATTGACAACTTATTGTATAATTTTTGTATACAAAATTATCGTTTGGATTTTCTAAAGGTCTGTGCTAAAAGGAATATAGGAGTAAAATTTTTCTAAAGTATAAAAGTTTTGAACATCCCTCCCGAATATATTGTTTTTTTCTCTTCAATGCTCCCGGTTACAGAACTTCGAGGAGCTATTCCTTTAGGCTTTGCTATGGGATTGCCTGCAGAAAGTATCTTTGTATGGGCCCTTATAGGGAACATTTTGCCGTGTTTTTTCATCCTTTGGGTACTTGGACCCATTTCGGCATTTTTAATGCGTCATTCGGCATTTTTCGAGCGTTTATTTACCAAGCTCTTTGATAAGACAAGAACGAAACATCAAAAGAACATTATTAAATACGGCCCGCTTTTTTTAATCATCTTTGTCGCAATTCCACTCCCGGGCAGCGGAGGATGGACAGGAAGTTTGCTCGCGTTCCTATTTGGAATGCCGTACTGGAAATCCATGGGATATATCACCGCGGGACTAACCATGGCGGCACTTATTATCACCTTTAGTATTAATGGGGTTGTAGGGCTTTTTTAATCAATCTTCATATCCCCTCTCACCACAATATCTTCAACAATGTCATAGATAGAAGATGGTTCCTGGACACCGATGAATCCCCCGTCAATAATAAGATCGGGCTGGATTGACCCCGGAACCGTTTTAAGTTGCGTAAAGAAATCATTTATATCGTATGTTTCCATTTTCCCGGAAAGATTTGCACTGGTAGTTGTTATAGGATGCCCCACTTTTTGCACAACATGTAGCAAGCTTTCATACGCAGGATTTCGGAGACCCACCTTGCTAATCCCTTTACAAAAAAACTGCGGCAGAGACCCGTCTCTCTTTAACAAAAAGGTATACGGTCCAGGCCAGAATTTATCGAACAACTCTTCGGCTCTCTCAGTAACATCCGCCCACCGCTTAGCATCTTCCTTGCCAGCAACGATAATACTCACCGGTTTAAATTGGTGCATCTTCTTGAGTTTATACAACTTTTGAAGTGCCTCTTCATTGAAGATATCAACGGCAAGTCCATAGCATGTTTCCGTAGGATGCAACACGACACCACCCTGCTGCAGTGTGCGAACCATTTCCTCTTCAACCGTACTACCCCAGTTTTCTCCCTTTACTGTCAATCGTTTCATACGCGCGAATAATAAATTGATTTGACCGCATGCATTCTACTACGCTATTACTATGCGTGCAATAATCTAACCTTTTCCTTATGAAACCAAAAGTCGCCATAAACGGATTTGGCCGCATCGGACGACTCGTTTTTCGCATTAACTTAAAACGAGACATTTTCGATTTAGTGGCAATCAACGATCCCAACCCGGCAGAAAAAATGGTTCACCTTCTTAAGTATGATTCAACATACGGAAAACTAGACGCTGATATTGAAGTAAAAAGTGATAACGAAATTGTAGTAAACGGAAAATCAATTAAGGTATATCACACAAGAAACCCTGAAGAACTCCCCCATAAAGAAAATAATATTGATGTTGCAATTGAAGCAACCGGAGTCTTTAGAGACAGAGAAGGAGCATCAAAACATCTACAGGCAGGTGCAAAACGTGTTCTTCTTACCGCACCCGGCAAAAACATCGACCGAACTATCGTTCTAGGTGTAAACGACAACGAGCTACATGCTGAAAAAGATCTTATCATCTCAAATGCATCATGTACCACAAACTGTATCGCTCCCGTTGTCAAAACACTTAACGATGAACTTGGTATTAAAGAAGGATTACTAACAACCATTCATGCAGTTACAACCTCGCAAAATATCCTTGATGCATCGCATAAAGATATGAGACGAGGACGAAGTGCGCTTACTTCTATGATTCCAACAACAACCGGTGCAGCAAAAGCTGTAGCGCTTGTACTGCCTGAACTTGATGGAAAACTTAATGGCATGGCGGTTCGCGTACCGCTTCCTACCGTTTCTGTCGTTGATTTTGTGTGCAATGTTGAAAAAGACGTAACAGCGGAAAAAGTAAACGAAATCTTGAAGAACGCAGCAGACGGCAACCTTAAAGGAATTCTTGGATTCTCTGACGAACCTCTTGTATCTGTCGATTACAAAGGAACACATTTCTCATCCGTAGTTGACGGACTTTCAACTATGGTAAAAGGAAATATGGTAAAAGTGATCGCTTGGTACGATAACGAATGGGGTTATTCGGAACGCGTTGTTGATCTCGCCGGTAAAATCGGAGATCAACTCTCATAAAAACTTAGACGGTTAAGTCAAAAAGGCTCACTTAATTCTTATATATAGTTATAGTGAGTCTTTTTGGTACTACGCTAATCAACCACCTCAATAATCTGATCCGGATTAAAATGCTCACTGATTTCTTCAACTCCTATGCTCAAATATGCTGAAATGCCTCGTACCGTATATGCATCGCCATATCCTTTAATTCTGATACGAGAACCTTTCTTAAGACCCAACTTCTCGAGTAAAAGCCATTTTTGATAATAATGTTTCTTTGCAAAATCAACAAAACCCATCCCTTTTTCAGTCAGCCTATTATCTTGTATATATTTTCGGTATCTGGCATAAGCAAGATGTTTTACCTTTGTTTTTCTCCACACTTCAAGCTTAAAACCGACTTGTTTTTTCGCATCAATAGATGCATCGGGATTTTTTGAAAGCGTTAGATGAATAACCCTTTTAACACCGTCAACAAGGTCGTGTATATCTTCGTCAAAATGAGGCAACAAAGACTCCGAGAGCATATTGTTAGCCTGTTCTTCAAACAGTTCGTAAAGCGTATTGTCTTCGGGAACCGAATTCATAATAAAGTGAGTATAAATCCTATTATTGTAGCATAATTCAAACTTTTTTAAAAGCGTGTCCATAGTACGCCCTTTTCATATCTTGTCAAAAAAAATTAGCACTGTATAATGTCATGTGCTAACACTTATCTTTATATGTCAGACGATCGAAAGCAAAAAATATTACAGGCAATCGTAAAACACTTTATAAAAACTGCCGAACCGGTTGGTTCAAAAACCATATTGGTCAGTTACAGTTTTCACGTAAGTCCTGCAACCATTCGAAACGATATGGCCTCACTGGAAAAAGAAGGACTTATCTTTCAGCCATATACCTCTGCAGGGCGCGTCCCGACCGATAGCGGTTACCGCTTATATATCGATGAAATAGCAGACTACAAAGCGGCAAAGAAAAATGCACTCGCAAAACTGGATAAAGTTCGAAAACAGTACAAAAACGAAAAAATTCGCGAGCATATTTATGATGCGGTTTCCCTTCTTTCACGGGCAACTGAAAATGTTAGTTTTGCAACACTACCGGATAACAAACGGACCTTTTACTTGGGATTATCAAACGTGCTTAAACAACCAGAGTTTGCAACAGACAACATTCAGGCAAGCCAGGTGGTCGAAGTACTTGAAAACAACAATAATTTCCGCACGCTCCTCGAATCGCTGGATATCGACAAGAGTATTAAAACTTTTATCGGAAAAGAAAACATTCTCGAGCAAATTAAAAGTTGCAGCCTTATGGTTACCTATTATAAGAAAGACGGATACAAAGGATACATGGGCATACTGGGACCAACACGAATGAATTACCCATTTAATAAAATTATCCTTGAAGAAGTTAAAACATTATTTGAACATAAGAAAAAACTTTAATACTTTTTTATTATGAATACTCATAACGACTCCAACAAAAACAAGGAGGAAGCAGAGCAGGAAAAAGACGAGACAGCACATAAAAGTCAGGAAGAACTTGAAAAAGCACAACAACAAATAGAACAACTTACCGAAGCTGCAAAACGATCAATGGCTGACTTGCAGAACTATAAAAAACGAGCTGAAGAAGAACGCAAAGAGTTTGCTAGGTTTGCATCTGCAAATGTGTTTATGGAAATTTTACCGGTATTCGATAGTTTTGAACGAGCTCAGGAACATATGCCGAAAGCCATACGAGACAATGAATGGGTAAAAGGAATTCAAAGTATCATCAAGCAATTCGAACAGATCATGGATAAATTCCATATTAAAAAAATGAAAACTGTCGGTGAAAAATTCAACCCCAATAAACATGAAGCAATGGCTCAGGGCCCGGGAGAAAAAGATGTTATTATTAATGAACTCGAAGCCGGATATGAAATGGATGGGCATACCCTGCGGGCGGCAAAAGTCCGTGTAGGTGACGGCACCACCGAAAACGATCAGAAAAACGACCACAATGCAGAAAAAGAATAATTTTACTTGACCCTATTACGTTAGCACTCTATAATGACGAGTGCTAAATTTATTAACGTTAATTAACATACTCTATTATGGCTAAAATTCTAGGAATCGATCTTGGAACAACAAACTGTTGTATGGCTGCCATGGAAGGTGGCGAAGCAACAGTCATACCAAATGTCGAAGGCGGACGCACAACACCTTCAATGGTGGCAATTAAAGACGGGGAACGTCTTGTTGGTGTTTCGGCAAAACGACAAGCGGTTACAAATTCTGAAAACACTATCTTTTCTTCAAAACGCTTTATCGGACATCTCTTCGAAGAATCAAAAGAAGACATAAACAGAATGCCGTTTAAATGTGCAAAAGGTAAAAGCGGCGAAGTTGAAGTG
>WJKT01000012.1 GCA_014728955.1 Candidatus Peregrinibacteria bacterium | reverse complement strand
TTGTTTAGATTAATGGCAAAAATGATTTGCGCTATAGAGGTGTCGTTATATTCGATGTCGAGTGTAAGAAATGGTCCGCTTGTCTTGCTGACATTAATAACAACATTGTTATTGTTAAGTGTTACCGATCCGTTTTGAGTAACGTGCAATGCTTCCATTCCATGGATGGTAATAGTTGCTCCGTTGTCTGTCTGGGTGAATGCAAATTGCTGATCATCAATGCCCGGGACAAGGTATATTCCATTACTTAACGTTGTTGTATCATCGACAATTCTTACCGATTGATTATCCGGGTATTGATAATATAATTCTGCAATATCTTCCCGGGTATCGGGAGTTGAGAGTATAATACGATTTGGAATAAAGCTGCCGTTTGATGGTAAAAATCGTGCTTCAACTTGATTATAGTTGCTAATATCAATACCACCGTGTGGCATAACGGTAACCAATGAGTCATGTAGCTGTGCCGGTACGGTCATAGCGGTGATTGCCTGCAATGTTCCTTTGAAAAGGAGTTCGCCACCCAAATAATTGTCTGTTTGTGTATCGCCGTAGGCACCCCCGAGCATGGTTCCGTAAAGTGCATGCGGAGTGTCTCCAATAAGTTCTTCCTTTTGAATGATTTCCATTGCTTTAAGTTCGGCGGTTCCGGATATAAGTCCCGGAGAAGAGGCGATTATGTGAACCGGTCCTGTGATTTCATTGCCGATAATATATCCTGATGCCTGACCATCGGTGCTGATCGTACTGGTTAAGCCATCTAGGGAGGCATATTGCTTGGTAGCCTCTGTAATGCGAAAATCAATCGGCACATCGTCTATATGATCAACAAAATTATCATATTGGTCGTATAGTTTTGCGGTAATTTCAATTGGTTGTGACGAAGAGGCATCAAATGTATCGGCCTCCGGGTGCAAACGTAATTGTATTGGTGTGTTTGCATGCATGGTAATGGCATGTGTTCCGGGATCAATGCCCGGTGCCGAAGCGGTTATTTCCAGCGGACCTTTTTTTGTGGATGAAACAAATTCAATAGAGGCGCGTCCTTCTTTCATAACAACTGTTTTGTCTCCAATAAAGTCTCCGACAGCTTTACTTTCATGATCGAATGTTATCGGTTGATTGAATTGCTCAATACGTTTTCCTTCTGTATCCACAGCCCGTGCTGTAATAGTGGTTATGTCTTCACCATTTGCCTGAAGAACTTCTTTGTCGGCTGAGAGTTCTAGTTGAATATCTTCAAGCGAATTGACTGTTGTCGAATTATAGAGGTCGTTGACTTGTGCGTGAACAAGTATGGATCCCGGCTGCTTTGCCGAATATAAGTCGACATGGAAAACTCCTTCAAATGATTGCAGTTGAATTCCGTCTTCGTCTTTCTTTGTATCGGCTTGTTGATCAAGTCTTCCGGGTCCGTCATGCCAGACAGTTATTTCGTAAAAGTCATTATTGACTATGTTATCATATTTATCTTTTAGCGTTATGGTGATTGGCGTTTTAGAAAGCCCGCCCGCTTTAATAACAGGGGATTGTGCCTCCACTGAAAGGTGTACGGGATCGAGTGGCTCAACAAATACTTGATGAGATTCGGTTGGAAGGGGTGCACCTATCCGCTGAGCCGTAATATCAACTAATCCTGCGGTTGTTGTTGAGAAAAATTGCGTCAGTGCAACGCCTTCCTGTGTTTTTACTTGCGTTTGCTCAATATCCACTGCTGTGGTGGATGAATCTTCAATGCTGAATTGTATGGTGCTATCGGAATCATTTGTATTGATATCACCGTTTTCATCGAGTATTTCCGCAACAAGAAATAAAGCACTTTCTCCATCTGCCGGAAGACTGTTTATGTACTTTGGTACCTCTTTGGCTTCACCTTCTTCAACAATTCGATATGCCGTGTCCTGTATGATTGTGCCAAATGCATGTATGCCCGACTGTAACGAAGGTGTGTTGCGATCATCTGAAGGGTCCAGGGGATCGGTTGCTTGGAGCAGTACTTCGTCTCCATCATTAACGCCGCCTTCATCCGTATCCGGATTAAGCGGATTGGTTTCATTATTGAATTCTTCTCGATGTATAAGTCCGTCATTATCATCGTCAAAAAAGGCATCTTCAGGATTATACGGATCAAGATTATATTGTTCTTCCCATTGATTTGTCATTCCATCATTGTCATCATCAAGCAACAAGTCATCCGAAGGATCAAAAGGATTCTTATTCCTCAATATTTCGTCCAGATCATTAAGTCCGCCACCATCTGTGTCGCGACTGTTCGGGTCGGTATTGTATTGATAGTTTTCAAAATTGTTTGGTAACCCGTCACTGTCATCATCAACGACATAACAATCAAACGATTGAATGGCATTTTGTACCATCATGGCAAATTCCGCTCTGGTTATGGGTGACTGAATCCATGTGGCAACATCTTCTTGAGGGAGAGCGTGAGGGTAAATATTATGTTCCTGTGCCGCCATGACGTATCGGTAGTACCATGGTTGATCAATTCGAATATATTGATCAGAGTCGATATTGGCTGCTTCAAGAATTACTTTTGTAGCTTCTGCTCTGCTAATATTGTATTTCGGTTTGAAAAATCCGAGGTCTTGTCCACCCTCATAACCGCTTACAACGCCTGTATTCTTTGCTTCTTTGATACAGTATTCGTAACGTGGATCAATGTCGTCATCCGGAAAGGAATCTTGATTATAGGTGCTGTCTACGGTTTCTTTTGTCTGCTCGGAAAAAGAGCTGCAGTTAGTACAGGTAATACCAAGAACCATTTGGACAAATTCTTCTCGAGTAATGTTGTCTTGAGGACGAACCTTGTTGTCGGGATGTTGTTTGATAATACCCCGAAGCAGTAAAGTGGTAAACGCTTCATACGAAGGATCTTGCGGATCAAGATCGGTAAATAAACGGGTGTCCTTTTTGAGCGGATCATACCCATACATGATCTCTTCTCCATCGTTAAATGCATCGTTGTCGGTGTCTTTGTCAATACGATTTGTGTTTATAATAAGCTCTTCCAAGTCATTTAAGCCATCATTGTCCGTGTCGTTTTCCGGCGTACTTTGTGCATAGGCGGTTTCAACAACGCGGTTTATAATATTGGTTATATTGCTTATGAGATTGTCATGAGTGGTTATTGAGCCCAACTGATAACCGATGCCAACATGAGCGATGTCGGTGCCGGCAGAATCTTCAATAGCAAAGATATACGGTGTGTCTTTTGTATCTTCATATACAAGATCAATAAAGAATTCATCACCTAAAAAGATATCTCCTTGTGGTGTTATTTTTGCTATACGCTTTGTATATGCAGAGCGATGATCGGTTACATAGACGGCATTGGTATCTTTAACAAGATCGATATTATCACTGTCGTTAACGTCGTACACCTGCATTCCTTCAAGAGACGTCATATCTTGATTGGTAAATGCCGTGTCTCGAATGGTCACGGTTTGTTCATTTGGGAATTGCGGTATAAGAGAGACGCTTGCAAGAGGACTGCCGGATTGAATTTCAATAACCGCTATACGCATTGGCTGTTTTGCGGTTGATTCAAAAACGGCAATTTCATATGCCGGATCAATAATGGTTATAGTCCCGAGGTCTGCATCAATACTGGCGATTGTTTCTTCGTTGTCGTTCAAGACAAGATAATCTTTTAGTATTTCTTCTTCGTATGAAGGTGGTTCGAATAGTTGTGTTTCATACGTTAATAGTCGTATTTTACGTGCTTCGCTGGTGATGGTCAGTACATTGGAAGTAATTGTTTCTTCCGTATTGGTACTGACAACGCGAGCGGTAAAATCACCGGGGATATCAGTTGCTTTAATGGTAAATACTGCTTGTCCATTCACCATTTTAAGACTGTCTTGTCCATAAATTTGTGCTTTTGGAGACTCATTATCTGAAAGAACAAGATATAGCTCCGTATAGGAATCAAAATAATTTGGTGTATTTGTTGTATCCCGTGCTTCGGCATAGAGTTTATATGTTTCTGTGCTGCCGGTAAGAATCATCGGAGCTGCGTCTTCAAAACGTAAGTTTAATGAGGTAGTATTTTCCGCACCATCAGGGATGCCGTTTTGATTGGCATCGCCAAAGAGGTCTTTCCGTTCGTTTTCCGTGAGGTTCTCAATAGCATTGACGATGTTATTTTGTTCGTCTCCGCATGCGGGTTGAAAACTGAGACCTTCAGGTAATGAGCTGAGTTCGGTTAAATACTCCACAAGATACACTACCCACTCGGCAAGAGGAATCGCTTCCGACAGCGCATCGCTATCGTTATCATCATCTTCCATAGTTTCTTCAAGTGCGGGATCAAGTTGTGATTCGGGGTCCAGCCATTCAGGGTCTTGTTCAACAATAGTTGGATCCTCATTAAGTGCAAAATGCACCTCGTCAGGTTTTCCGTCAGCGGTAAAGTAGAAATATTCATAGCCGTTTTCATTATCACCTGCATGGGTGGTATACGAACTGTCAAGATACCGATTAAAGGCATAAGCATGTTTCTTGTCGATTGATGCGTTCTTCCACCATATGACATCTCGGGCGGTTTCATAATTTGTGACATCCAGTATTTGTTTTTCAGAATCAATATATTCGGTTTCTTCCGCTTCCAAAACTTCTTGCAAAGCTCCTTCTATAGTAGAAGCGTTTGCCCCGGGAAGTTGCATTAAGTACTGTTCAAGTTCTTCAAGTTGTTGAAGGTAATCTGCAACACTGCTTGCCTCAAAAGTGTTTGGATAGATGATCTCATGATAGATACCGTTTTGATCTACGAATGAAACATACCGTGGATCATCTACAGGAAGTGAATCGATTGTTCCTTTTTCAAGATGGTGCTGTATGGTTTCTGTTGTAGGCTCTTTGTGATACGTAATGCTATCAATACCCTGATTGAAATCAGTTGGTTGTTGCGTTATCTGTAACTCAATTTTTTTAATACCAGCTAGTGGGGGATTATTGATAACAAAGAAATTTTTTCTATTCCCCAATAAGCGGTAACCGATTTCATAAGGATCTTCAGCATTGATTTTATAATCAAGATTATATTCGTCGGCTTCATCAATATCGCCATCCATGTCGTTATCTTTCCCATCAAAACCACCATACATATCCAGAATATCTTTTAACGAAACCGAAGGGCTTCCCAGTAAGATTATATTTTCAGCCGGTCTATATTTTGATCCCGGAAGAGGGATGGCATCTTTTTGTTCTTCTGTTGAAGCGAGACTAAGGGCAAGTATATAACTTGCTACTTCACTCAAATAGGTGTTAAATCGCGATGTTTCACGAAAATCGTAACACCCTCCAATGCCATGAGCATATGGTGAAATGTTGTCTTGGGCCATAGCACCGTCTTCATCAAATAACCATTTAGTGGCAATATCGGGAAAGCATCGTTCGGGAGTTTCCGCGTTTGCTCCATAGCAATATCCATAATCTTCCGCACTACTGTGATCGTCTGCAGTTTCGCTATTATATAATCTGTTTAGTTGGGCGTTGCCTCTGTACAGGGTGCATTCTTCGGCGGATGTTAATGCCGGAGCAGCTTTTCCGTAGTAATAGACGGTATCATATGTCCCCAGTACGGGATCGTTATACGACTGAATATTGTTATTTGTAAAGTTCCATGAAATGAGACTGGCGGTTGTATCGTCATCATAGGTTACGGTTCCTCCTATGGTTGCTGTTTCAATAATAGGGATTGTTCCTTGTAGTGGCGTTACGATATCATCTACACGTCGTTCAACCGCATCGTTTACCATACGAAGATATTCCTGTGTATGCAGATCTTTAATGGTGATAAGTTCTACCAGTGAGTCATATTCTTCATATCTTCCCGTACCGCGAATTAAATCATTAGCTTTTTGTAAATAATTTTTAAAAAGTTCATTAAATTTGGCAACATATGACATGAGAATAATCTTGCTGTGAGCATCCGGAACACCATCAAAGGTATCGGGACTGTTAAGACTTTCAAGACTGGTCCCTCCATCTTCATCTATTGTTCCGTCATTATCGTTATCTATGCCGTCGGGCATATCTTCATCTATAAAACCATCCAAATCGTTATCAATAAGATCACCTTTGTTTTCAGGCTCTCCGATGATTTCTTCAATTAATGTTTTTGAAAAACGTCGATAAGCTATATCTTCCATAAATTCTATATAGTTATCGTAGCGCGTGCCCATTGCTTCGTCATACATTTCTTGTTCCCAAATCATATCGGCAAAAAGTACCTCTTGTTCGAATGTGTTAAAGTCCGGATGTCCTTGATGAAACAAATGGTTCTTATCAAAATAAGAAGCATAATCAAAACCTGCATCTGCCTCGGCTGATGGAGATTTAATAACACCGTGCCATGTTTCAATTTCAGGATTAATCGTGTCTTGATCATATCCAAATTCCCGCGTTGCTTGATTATATACATAAGCGGGCTCGACAAAGTCGCTATAAGGAAGCATACTGACAAAACGAAAACCATTTTTATTGACAACGGGCAAGGGAACATCTCCTAATACAATAACGCCTTCAAGCTGACTGGCTGTTTCTTCCGCTTGGTCACCTTTGAAATAAAGTGTTTCTAAAGCTTGTGCTATATCGTGCGGCTTATGATTTTCGTTAACACGAAGAATGACAGATTTTGTAAAAGGATCGGTCATTTGTGTGTCACGAGCAAAACGATAGACACGATTTCGAAGAGTTTGTGCCTCAAGCTCATCCGGATAATCGGCCGTTAACCCTTCGTAAGGGGTGTTGTCGTTAAGCAATGAGTCATCAACAACAATAGCAATAAGGGACGTTACCTGTTTAGGGGGATTTTCTTGATTGCCAAATTGAGCGTGCACGGTTGAGGGGATAGCAAGCTGACTTGCAAGAAGCATAGGAATCAGCATCCCGCACAGAAATCGTTGCAATTTTTTGTAAAAGTGACGGTGTTTCATGCGTGTGTATACTCGTTATATTAATCTATATATTTTAGCACAAATAAGCCAAAAAAGACAGTTTAAGCGCTGCTCCGGATTGCAAAAGAAGTTGCCAGAAAAAAGAAAAGTTTTTTGATTCTTGCTTGTCTTGTCTCGGACCCGGGATTATAGAGGTATAAAAAAAGCCGATTTTAAGTGTCTACAAATATAAAATCGGCTTTTACTTTATGTTTGCTTACTGAACGAGAACGTAGAATTCACACTCATCAGTACAATCGAGAATGCCTGTGCTGGTCTCATCAACCTCAGCTGGATTCGTGTCCGAATTATTGTTTTGTTCGACTTCCATGACGGTTCCCAGTACGTATTCGGCTACACCAACTTCACCAACATAACCATAATAATATTGTCCATCTGCTGCGCAGTTGCCGGGGTCGGTGGTAAGTGTTCGTCCTCCCGACGGATCTGTAGGTGGGGTTCCCCC
This sequence comes from Candidatus Peregrinibacteria bacterium, assembly GCA_014728955.1. Lineage (GTDB taxonomy): Bacteria > Patescibacteriota > Gracilibacteria > UBA1369 > PNNO01 > PNNO01. The sequence continues at coordinate 2,975 of WJKT01000012.1, read as the reverse complement.
GGCGAAATAATTATTAAGGACGTTATCGCCATCGTCATCAGCAAATACAGTTTCTGACCCTACGCACCCGGATGTACTTGGATATTTGCCAAAATCTGAATTATAGGTTTCTAATGCGGCAACAATTGAATTAAGATGACCTTGTCTTGCAGCATCACGGCCACGAGCCGGTGCATTAAGAATGGTCGGTAACAGGGCCGCTGAAAGGATACCGATGATCGCAATTACAATAAGCAATTCGATCAGCGTAAAACCTTTTTTGTTTCTCATGAGTTTAGAGGTTAAAGGGCTTTTAAAAGTAATATGATAGGTGTAGCACCCACCAATTATTGATTATACAGCAAAGGGTCAATATAAGACAAATTTTATATGCCGCCTGCAATGTCCGCCAGAGACATGATTGGCAACATAATGGCTGCAACAAGACCACCAACAGCTACCCCGACAAAAACCATAATGACCGGTTCAATTACCTTGGTAAGACTTTTGACAGCATCATCAACTTGTTCGTCATAAAAGTCGGCAATACGTTTGGTAACACTTTCAAGTTGTGCGGTTTGCTCCCCGATTTCTATCATGTTTACCAGCATAACCGGAAAATATTTACTGTTTCGTAGTGTTTCGGCAAGAGGTATTCCGCCGCGGATATCGTCGCCGGCAAGTTTGATTTTTCTCTTGTAGACTTCGTTTTTCATGGCATTTGAAATAATACCGAGCGATTGATTGATCGTTACGCCCGCATTTAAAAGATTTCCGAGCGTACGTGAAAATTGAGAGAGTGTTGATTTTTTTAATAAATTGCCGAAAATAGGCATATGTAAAAGAAAAGAATGCCAGTAAAATCGTCCGTTTTTTGTTCGTTTCCATGCAACAAATAAGGCTCCTATACCGGCAATTGACCCCAGTATAATATAAGATTTCTCACGCATAAACGTACTCATACCAATAACAACACGTGTAATGGTTGGCAGGTCGGATCCTGTTTGAGTGAATAGCGTGGTTATATTCGGTATTACCATGGTCATCATTAAAAAGAGCACGATAAATAATATGCCCAATACGACAGCGGGATAGGTTAATGCTCCTTTTACTTTCGATAGAGTTTGTGCGTTTTTTTCTGTTTGTTTAGCCAAGTCACGTAAAATATTATTTAAATGACCGGATACTTCACCACTTCGTATCATACCGATTTCGGATTCATTAAATACTTTCGTATGTTGTTCCATAGATCCGGAAAGACTTTCTCCTTGTTCGACATTGCGCGCCATATCACTGATAACACCTTGAAATTTAGGATTTTTCTTGTTTTGCGTCGCGAGTGTTTCGAGTGATTGAATAATCGGGATGCCGGCATCAACCATGACTGCCAGTAATCTAAAGAAAATGGCTTTCTCCTGCGTTTTCACCTTGTTCATTTTAACAACAGCTCGGTTGAGCTTTGTATAGGTATCAATAAAAAAGTTGCCGGTTTTACTTACCTGTGCACCTTTTTTGAGTTTTACTTTTTCTTTACTTTGCCCGATTGAAAGTACGATTTTTTCTTCTTCCGACGGTTGTTTTGTCGAGTCAGCTTCATTTTTTCGAGCTTTATTGAGCTCAAAAGATTCTCCGGCTGTTTCTTGTGCGAAATCTTTAGCTTTTTTCATGCAATAGATAGTTAATCTTCCATTTTGCGTGCTACACGATATACTTCATCGATGCTTGTTTGCCCTTTTAATGCTTGAATAACACCTGCTTGTTCCAATGTAACCATGCCTGATTTCATAGCGATATCTTCAATTTCGAGGGTGTCCGCACGTCGTAAAATGGCTTTTCTGAGTTTATTGTTCATTTTCATTACTTCATAAAGACCTGTTCGCCCTTTGTATCCGGTATTATCACATTGTTCGCACCCTTGTCCTTTATAGAAGGTTAGATTCTCGATAAGTGCGGGATCCAGTCCTTCTCCCGGGTGAATATCTTCGGCAACTTTTTTAATATGTTCTTTTAAATGTGGATCAACATCCGGATCCTCAACTTTACAATGCTCACAAACACGCCTGACAAGACGTTGAGCGATAATACATTCAATAGTGGAGGCCATCAGAAACGGTTGAACTCCCATGTTATCAATACGTGTAAGAGTTTCAACGGCACTGTTGGTATGCACTGTTGAAAATACTAAATGTCCGGTAAGTGATGCTTCAATAGCGGTATCAACTGTTTCTTTGTCACGGATCTCACCTACCATAATAATATCCGGATCCTGACGTAAACCGGTACGCATACCAAAGGCAAAGGTATAATTGATATCGGGATGAACCTGACTTTGATTGAGTCCGTCTACTTGGATTTCCACCGGATCTTCAATAGTCATAATATTTACATCAACTTTGTTTAACCTGTTGAGACATGAATAAAGAGTAGTGGTTTTACCTGATCCCGTAGGTCCGGTGTTTAAAATAATACCGTTTGGTGATTGAATTGATTCTTCGATAAACTTCAAACTGTTTCCTTGTAAGCCGAGCCCCGGAAGATCGGGGATTTCTCTGGACTTGTCCTGAATACGCATTACAATTTTTTCTCCGTTGACTGTTGGCAGGGTGGAAACACGAAGATCCATTTCTCTGCCGTCTCGTGTGGTTACCGTACTACGTCCATCTTGCGGAATTCGTTGTTCATCGATTTTTAAATTCGACATGATCTTAATTCTTGAAACTACTGCCGGATGAATATTGGTTGGATATTCAACGATCTTTCGACATACACCATCTACACGGTAACGAACCCGAACAGTGTTTTCGAGTGGTTCGATATGAATATCACTCGATCTAAGATCAAGTGCGTAACTTATGGTGTTAAGTACTAATTGCGGTATGTTTCCGCCTAAAATTGCTTTTTGTAAGAGTTGTAGTTTTTCTGATGCCATAAGGCGTAGTAATATTTATGATGTTTTACGAAAATACGAGTTCATGGCAACATTGAAATTAATTTCG
>WJKT01000011.1 GCA_014728955.1 Candidatus Peregrinibacteria bacterium | reverse complement strand
GTTCCATGTTTCCTAAAGATGCGGCCGAATATGCTTATACCAAAGCTGCACTGGGCAAGATGCTAGCATTTTTTATTGGTTATTTCGTAATTTTATCGGCAATTATTTCTTCAGCTACCGTTGCTGCGGGATTTGCCGGCTATTTTAGCGCACTGTTTGGCATACAAAACCTTGTAGCTATTGCTATTGTAGTTATTATTTTCTTTTCGATTATTAATATTTTAAGCGTAAAAGGGTCTTCGTGGACTAATATAGCTTTTACGTTAATGGAGGTTTTTGGCCTATTACTAATAACTGTATTGGGATTTATGAACTGGGGTGACGTTTCTTATATAGAAATGCCCGACGGATTTCTCGGTGTATTAAAGGGAGCCGCCTTGGTCTTTTTTGCCTTTGTCGGGTTTGAAAGCGTCGTGAAGCTCTCTGAAGAATGTAAAAATCCAAGAAAAACAATTCCCCGGGCTTTATTGCTTTCTATTCTTATTACAACAATTCTTTATATATTGGTCGCCGTTTCAGCGGTTACTATACTTGACTGGCAGATGCTTGCTACATCAAAAGCACCGCTTGCGACTGCTGCAGCAAATGTACTGGGGGATAAAGCGTTTTTATTGTTATCAGTTATTGCACTGTTTTCTACCGCCAATACGGTGCTAATCAGCTTATTGGCCGGTTCGCGAGCGCTTTATGGGATAGGGAAAAGCTATTTGTTGCTTAAACCTTTTACGCGAGTTCATAAAAAATTTAGAACCCCGCATTTTGCTATTATCGCGGTCATGCTATTCTCTATTTTGTTTGCGCTGATAGAAGATATAGGACTTATTGCGGAATTAACCAATTTTACCCTCTTTATTACCTTTGCCGTTATTAATACTGCGGTTATTGTGCTTCGTTATACTATGCCCGAACGAAAAAGAGCATTTACCATGCCGATCAATATCGGGAAATTACCGCTTATATCGGTTATTGGTATTATTTCTTGTTTGTTCCTTTTGGCACAATTGACTATGGGAATTATTTTGGGAGGCCTTGCCTTGGCAATGACGGGTCTGTTACTTTATCTGGTGGTTATTGCCGTTGAACATAAAGGTCTGAACCAAAAATAATAGTTCCATACGTAATAAGCAGTGGTTGCATTGCGTCATTCCACGTTGTTTCAAGTGCCGCAGTGAGTGATGTCAGGTAGTTTTTCATTTCTTGTTTAACCTCGGCAGATCGGCCAAATTTGAAATGTTTGGTAAACCAATTACCGGAAAGTTTCCTAATTTGTTTATAGGCGTTAACGATCGTTTGTTGTTGTTCATAATGATAGTAAGTAAACCCTTCAACAGGGGATACGGCAAGCTTTAATCGTCGATTGAGTTGTTTTAACGCATCTAATTTTAGAATATCGGTTTCGAGCATATTGTCTCGCATAAGTGTCTCAATTTCTTTGAATTGCTCGTATAAAGATTTGGCTTGGAGATATGACTTTAATGTGGCAAATGCAGGATCATCAATGGAAGGAACCGCTTTTTGGATTTCCTCTATTGTCTGCGTTGGGGGGATAGCTGAAGGATTATCTTTACGCTTTTTAAAGCCGATTTCTTTTGCTATAGGCAACGGTAAATTAATTTCTTGAGCAAGATGGTTGAAGCCTGCGGAGATATTATCAAAAACATTATCGCTATGAGCTTTATCCTCTTGGTGTTGCAAATCCTCGTAATGCGCGAGTACGCAGGTAAAAAAGTGTTCCATGAGCTGTGGCGTACTGATTTTATTTTTTACCAGGCTTACAAACTCATTGGCAAAATCGTTACATGCATGACTGCACGTAATGCCATGATGATGACGTGAAAAGAGATTGTTAATATCTTGACGGATTGTTGCTAAAAGAGTTTTTTCAGCCTCGCTGCCGGGAACAACGGCAATATAATGATTCCCTACCAAAGCCGATCTTCTTTTTGGTTTTTTATTTGTTTCTTGTATATCAGGAAAGCGATCAATCTCTTTGGTTATAAGAGCGCTCATAGCTGCGGTGTCATCTAAAATTGCATCTACAGATTTTTCTGGTTCTTCTTCTTTTGTGCTTATGGCATGTTCCCATACATCCGCCCAGTCGTCTTTTTCTTTTTGTACAGCATCATCCTGCGGTGGAGGTGGGGCTTGAGTCCCCATAATCAATGTTGCATTTAACGCTTTCGCGGACCGTTCTCTGACCGTTTGTAAATCATCTTCACGAAGTTCATCGGTCACCTGTGGCCCAAATTGTTCCGGGGTTGAAACCGCCGGAAGTCCAAACATGGTTGCTTCATCTTCGATATACTGTTTCATTTGTTTGTAGAGAAGTTGCCATTTGTTTTCGATAACTGTATATGAAGGTTCTTTTGGCCCGTCAATTAAATTGTTTTCAATAAGATATGTTTCAAATAATATATCGGTTGCAAAGGGATTTGCTTCCTTTTGATCTTCAGCCATTTGTTTGCAGTACGCTAAAAGCGGCTTTACATATGTTTGTAGTGCGTGAACGATGAATTTTTTATATCGTTGTTTCCTTTTATTGCTTTTATTACGTTTTACATCCAGTAATTTAATGGTTGAAAGAAGGTGCTTTGTTATGCCGGTAAAATATTTCCCGATTACCGGATGCCATGCTTCTGAAGTAACAAGCGCATCGGCGTCACTTTGCAGATAGCGAAAAATTTTGAAAAAAAGTTCACGATCCTGTTGTGTCATATGGAGAGAATCTTCGCCGGTATTAGGGATGGGCTTATCAACAATGCGATCGCGCACTTTTTCTTTGAGAGCAGTTGATAAAGCCTGACGTTTGGGATCTTTCGCATTTTCTGATGCATTCTGTGCGGGAACAATCGTATAAATTGCTTGTTCTTCAACAGACTTGCTTTTTACTTCATATTCACCGCGAACTATGCTTCGAACAATTCTCCAAAGATGCGTTATCCCTTCGGTATTAAGAGTTAATAATTGATCAAAGAGTGTTTCTGTCTTTACGTGATCATTCCCGGCTTGCGAAAGGGCGTGAAGCGTTTTCCACATTTCTTTTTTCGCCGTGGGATTTTCATATAGGCAGGTGAAAAAATAGGGGACAAACGTATCTATTTCCTCTTCTTTTAAGCCAAGGGTTTGAGCATTTTTTTTGCAGTAAAAACGAATAAACGTTTTTAAATCTTGTTGAGAGATTACTTCTCGCTCTTCACGGAGATTGCCAACGCGCTTTTGCAGTGTGGTTTCGAATGATGAAAGAAGGGTTTCGGATCGATCTTGTTCTCTATCAAGTGAGCGCATAAATATAATGAATAAAAGAGTATTGTAGCCGAGAGTGAATTATAAATTAAAATTTCATTAAGTCAATTGCTTTTCGGTACATTTTAAAAGCTGTATTATTTGATACAACGTATAGCAATAAACAGCATTACGAGTTACAGGTACTTTTTTGCAGTTGGACAAAGGTCGACAAGATTGCAATCGGAGCATCGTGGTGTTGGTGCTTTGCATATCGCTCGGCCGTGTTCCACAAGATAATAGGCAAATGTACCCCATTGTGATTGTGGATACAATACCATAAGGTCTTGCTCGATTTTAACCGGGTTTTTTTGATTGGTTAATCCAAGTCTATTGCTTAGCCGTTTGACATGAGTATCAACAACAACCCCTTCGTTTTTCCCGTACCACACATATAGGATGACATTGGCACTTTTTCGTGCAATCCCGGGGATTGTTACCAATTTTTTCATTGTTTGAGGAACGGTGCCATCAAAATCCTGTAAAATCGTTTGAGCCGCTCCAATAATATTCTTTGTTTTATTACGGTAAAATCCGGTTGAATGAACATATTGTTCAACCGTTTTTGCATCTGCTTTCGCAAACGATTCTATTGTGGGGAACTTTTTAAACAGCGCCGGCGTTACCATATTAACGCGCTTATCCGTACATTGTGCCGAAAGAATGGTTGCAACTAGAAGTTCCCATGCGGAGGTGAAATGTAATGCACACCGTGCTCCTTTATATTTTTTTTCCAGCCTGTCATAGATAACTTCGGCTCGTTCTTTCTTATCTTTTTTGGTTTCTCTCATAAAGTAAATGTTATCGTTCTCCCATTGCTTTAACAATAACACGTTTTTTTCGTCTTCCATCAAATTCAGCATAAAAAATCTCTTCCCACGGTCCTAAATCAAGGTCTCCTTCTGTAATGGGAATAGTAACCTGGTGGCCGATAAGTAGACGTTTTAAATGTGCATCCGCATTATCTTCACCGGTTTGATGATGCTTGTAGGGAAGGCCATAGGGAGCAAGCTTTTCCAGCCATTCATGAATGTCCTCAATAAGACCGTTTTCAAGATCGTTAACATAAATGCCAGCAGTAATATGCATAGCCGAAACAAGAACGGTTCCTTCCTGAATACCACTTGTTTTAACGATTTGACGAATCTCGGGAGTGATATGAACGGTGTCGTAACGATTCTTCGTATTAAAAACAAGATATTCCGTATGAGTGTGCATAAAAAACAGTCAGCAATGTACAAGCATCATTACTGTACCGTGACGTGTGCTAAAAGTACACCTTTATTCCGACTGATCCGCGGTTTCATCGTCACCGAGAACGTTATTTGCGTGTTCTTTTTCATTGTCTGTATCATCGGTGGTATATAACTCTTTGAGGTAAGCGGGAAGGTTGTTCTCCCCAAGCTTTTCGAGTGGCAATATGGTAAGCGGATCAATATGTTTACCGCTTTGAATGACTTCAAAATGCAAATGGGCGCCGGTTGTCAGGTAGCCAGCTCCTTTCGTGCCCGGAATACCGCCGGATAAACCAATAACTTCGCCGGGAAGGATAATATCACGTTCGTGTATAAGAATTTCGGACATATGGCCATACACCGTAAGTAAACCGCCTTTATGCGCCAAAATAATATAGGCGTACGAAGCATCGTCGCTATCTTTGATTTTATAGGCGACACCCGATGCTGGAGCGCGTACCGGCGTTCCTTGGGCAACAGGAATATCGATTGCATTATGAGGGATGCCGAACGTTGCTTTATAGGAAGAATCATGGAAATACGCACTAATACCGCGAGTAGGGGATACGGGCCAGTTAAGTGTTTCATCGTTAATGAATTCATCATTTGTCTGAAAATCATAAATGGTTTTAATACGCGGATTGATGAGATTTGAATATTTGTCCGGATTAAAGTCTTCACCGTCTTCTTTTATTTTTTGTTCGATAAAGAGCAGATTTTCCTTAAGCGTATTGATTTCGGCAATTATCTGTAATTGCTCTTTTTTTGATTGAGCAATGAGTTCTCGATAAATTTCTTCTTCTCCCTGTGTTTGTTCTAACAGTTTTTGTTTTGCATTTTGTTGTAGCTTGAGGTTTGTTTTTTCGTCATCCAGTTGTTTATTTAATTTTGCAAGTTTTTGGCGGGTTCGAATAACATCGGCTCGTTGCTGTTTATATTCTTTTTCCGCTTTTTCAAGCCGATTGAATATATTATGACCTGTTTGTTCAAGAATAGAAAAATATTGTATTTCCTGGAATGTTTCTCCAACACTTGCATCGGCGAGCAGAAGTTTTGAAACGCTAACATTTTGTTTCTCCGATTCATCGTAAAAATTATTTTCCTGTAAATACAGCAGTTCCAGATACTCTTTTAAAAGTAATTTTTGATTTTCGATTTCGATTTTTTTTATTTGAATGTCCTCCAGTAGTACGTCAATCGTATTTTCTTTTTGGGCTATTTGTTTTGTAACGTTGCGGATTTTTGCCTGTGTGTTGCCTATAAGATAATCCATATTTTCAATTTGTGCTTTGAGGGAACGAATTGAATCGGTTACTTCCACAAGCCGTTCTTTTGCAGTATCAAGGTTCTTATCAACTTGAAAGTAATCTGTACGCGCTGTTTGCAGTTGTTGTCTCAACTTAATTAAAAACAGTTCTTGTTTGTGCTCTGTTTCAGACATTACCGGAACTTTATTATCTTTTTCGGTTATTTCTTCAATATTTTCATCAGCAAAGACGGCCTGCAAAGAGACAAGTTGCAGGCATATGATGCCGATAACGGTTAATGTTCGAATATATGGTGATTTTTGTTTATGCATAAATAAATGTTCTTGTTGCAAGCTTTTATCCTTATATTATACCGTAAAATAGTGTTTTTTTGAAGAGTGGGGGAGAAAAACGCCTTGCATAATCATGTTGCTTACAGTAGAATCTTTTTGCTTTATATTTTAAGGAAAAGCGCATATGTCTAAGACAAAAGCAGGTGGATCAACCAAAAATGGTCGCGATTCGGTCGCTAAACGGCTTGGAGTAAAGGTTTTTGGAGGGCAAAACGTTCCTGCTGGCGGTATTATCGTGCGGCAACGAGGAACAAAATACCATGCAGGTAAAAATGTCGGTGTTGCTCGAGATCATACGCTATATGCATTATCTACGGGAACCGTTCAGTATACACAAAAACGTATTCAGAAATTTGACGGTAGACGGTTTAGGGAGACATTTGTTAATGTAGTGTAAGTAACATCACTATATTTCTAACTCCATAGGTATGAAACTCTCTGTAAAAGCCCTTGCTCTCAGTTCCGGCATTTTCTGGGGACTGTGTCTTTTTTTATGTACGCTTCTGGCTGTTTATACCGGCTATTTACAAGAAGTTGCACAACTTTTCGAGGGTATTTATCCATATTATGCGGTCACCATGACAGGTAGTGTTATCGGGCTTGTATGGGGCTTTGTCGATGGGTTTATTGTTGGTCTTATCTTCGGATGGCTTTATAATCGATTTGCACCAAGTGGCGTATAATACAATGTGCGCATTTTAGAAAAACAGCATTATGGGAGATGTCGAATCATTTGGAGGTTTTGAGTCCGGACAAGGAGTCGATGCTGCCTCTTTTGAAAAATTTAAAGAACGGATAAAAGCTGCTGCAGCGCAAATTAAAGCGCTGAAGAAAGGTGAACAAAAGCAGCGCAAGAAAGAAGAGAAACTCATCAAAATACTTCTTAAGTTTGTTAAAACGTCAAAGAAGCAGGATATCATGGTGCTGATTGCACGGTTGCTTGAGCGTAATATTCCCGCAGTATTTATTTTAAGCATTGTTGTTTTGGGAAACGAAGAGTTTTTTGACGATACCGAAGGCGCAAAAGTGCTTTTTGAAGGCGAAAAATTGCGAGATGAGTCTGAAGGGAAAACGCTGGCTTTTTTTGATCGAGACCGTGTTTTGCCGCTTAAAGTGAAAATCAAAATAGATGCTTGGATGAAGAATGTGTTATCGCAAGCGCTTGAACATCCACATAGATTGTTGAAAACCGTATATGATGAGGATGAAATATTGATTTTGCCTTTGTTGCAGCTTGTTTCTTTTGTGCTACGTGATTATCTGGAAAAAAACGATCAAGAGCCTGAATATGAACGATTAAAAGAATTTAGCGATTTTTTCTTGAATGGCGTGATGAAAGAAGTTAGGCAAAAACTAGATAAAACAAAGGAGTTACGGGAAGATAGTTAGATAGTCCATTGATCGTGTACTATGCCAACCACATACCATTTTCCTTTATATTCTTCAAAGACAAGGCGTAAACTTACCCAGTCCATACCTCCGTATTCAGGGTTAAAGCCGGAGAAGTGATATTCGAAAAATTGAGCATCAGGATAGACTGTTTCCAGATTGTTAATGCTATTTCCGCTACCGATGAATTCGTTTTTTGCCGTTTCTTCAGCATTTAAAAAATCCCGGTCGTATACGAATTCATCCATATATTCCATAAAAGGCATTTTGATTTGTTCTCCTGTCCCGTCATATCGCCCCCAAACAAATGACCTGCTGTCTGCTCGTATGTTTTTAATTTCTTCTACTGTCAATACAACATCATTTTCCGGATCGATGGTTGCGTATGGAGAAAAACGGATTCCTTTTTTAGGGTGTGCAAGGGTAGAGAGGTACCCCATATTCTTGTTTTTGAGGGCGCCAAGTGTTTGAACTGCCCTGGTTTGCAATTGTTGATCTGAATCGGGCTGGGTTTTATCTTGGGTGGTGGAAGTAGAAGAACAGCCGGTCAGAAAAACAGCCGTAATAGTAAATATAACGAAAGCATGTATTTTTCTCATAATGTTGTTAATTATAGATTTTTTTTACTGTAACATGAAAAAACATAATAAAAAAATCTACTGGGGTGAGTGATGGGGCTCGAACCCACGGCCTTCCGGACCACAACCGGACGCTCTAACCAACTGAGCTACACTCACCATAGTGTTGAAAGGGCTGCGAAACGCAAAGACTATTGTATAGCCAAGAGCATCTGAACGCAAACAAAAAAAATCACCTTCCACTTGGGAAGGTGATTCTTTTTAGACTTAGGAGTACCAACGCCCTAGAAAAGCCTCGATATCCTAAACTAATATATGTCTTAAACGGTTAAGACCGTTTAAAGCGATGCTAATCTTTTTGTTTTTATAAAAGTAGTATCGTCGTAATTTAGTGTTGTTGCGTCGTATGTTCTGCTAAATGGTCGGACAGTAGTATATGGATCGTTATCATACTCGTTACCTTTGAAAATATAGTATTTCATAAAAAGGTATTTTCGCATCAAACTTCTATCGTATTCCGCCATTTCTCTAAATTGATCTCCGTGCAAAATATAAAAATTATACGTTTCCGCAAAATCTTCAAAGGGATCACTCATTGCGTAAGTTGTCACAAAGTTTGATTCCCGAGCACCTTGTTTTAGTGTCTTATGATTGGTCCAGCTTATTCGATAGAATCGAAGACTGAGATCATCATTATAAATGGGCAAGCTTCCGTCCATAAAGGAACTTTTGCCATACCATGAATTTCCCGTATGCAGACCGGTGTCTACAATATGACCCATTTCGTGAACAAGAACGGAAGAAAGTTCTTTATCACTTACGTTTGAACAACGTAAAATGATGGTTGAACCTCCGCCAAGTCCTCGACGGCCATCGGCAAAATATAAGGTGAGGTGTTGAAGATGCTCTCGATGTTCCTGTGGTAATGAAACCAATGTTTGGTACACGAGAGACTTGCAATGATTCAAAGAGCGCGTACTGCTAACGCTTTCTGCCTTATAAGAAGTCCCGGGATAAAGATGAAGCCCAAGGGTTTCCAAGGCATTTGCGTACGATTCTTCGATTGAAGCAGCGTGAGTATTATACTGAGAAGCCTGAGCTGATGCAAGGTTATTTGGTAAATCGCCTTGATTGAATGTCGAAATATTTTGAAAATTGATAGCAAAGAATAAAAATATTCCGATACTCATGACATAAAAACGCAAAGCTCTTTTCATATAAAGGTATTCTTAATGGTTACCTGGTAAGCTTTTTGTGTTTTTATGTTTGCCAGTGCCTTATCAGCAAAGGATATAAGCTTATCAATAAATACGGTCTTTGTCAAGTCTTATATCTCAGATATGATAAAAAGGTTCGCATACCTAAAATAGATGCAACTGAAAATGCAACTGAACATAACGTTACATGGAGCCGGGAAGGGATTTATGCTGAAAAATAAGCATCTGCTGTCTTTTGTATAGCTTTTTGTTTGGCCGTTGCCGCAGCAGAAGTGCTGTTATATGCCTCTGCAAGCACTGTTTGATAGCGAGCCATTATAGGGGGCCATAAACTCGGAGCTTGCATTTTAGGAACTCCTCTGAAATTAGTAATATAGGTATGAAGATCGGCATCGATTGATTTAATTGCCTTAAGAGCCTGTGAGTCACCGTTACATGCAAGTACCACAATATGTCCGAGTGAATTAAGAATATAGGCTCTCTTTTCATTACTTTCATTTTTTATCTTTGCAGATAAAGTTATTCCTCGAATAGTCTTATATATCTCAAGTTTTTCGTTTGGTAGAGCATCAGTAGAACTTAAACCACGAGCTTCCCGGATTTCTTGTTCGGTAAATTGATGTGTTGCCAAATAGCGAATAAGTCCTGATTTTGTTATGCCGCTACCTGCAAAACGTTTACTGTAATAGGTGAGTACTTTGTCAATTTCATCCGTTTGGTTTTTGTTGAGCTTTATTTTTGCCAAGAAACTTTCATATGCACCGCCAAATGCTGTTTTGAACGCTTTTATTTGTGGGATATCGTTTGGATATGTGGTTGGTATTTGGCGTTTTGCATGGGCGTCGAAGTCTGCTCGCGTGAGCTTATCACCCGTTTTAAGGGGCTTTTTCTTCATTTGCTCCATCATGTTGCCTTCGGGCCATTCTCTATCTTTTCTTAAAGTAAATTCGCTTGAACCCGGTAAAACAACGCGCAAGAACATAACATATTCTTTTGCATTTTTTTTGCTTGGTCCGATAAACGTTCCAAAAACAGGCTGAACAAATTCATTTAGTCGGTTGAGATAGCTCTTTAATGGATGATTTTGAGTATTTTTTATAGTTTTTTTCAATGATTCCATTGCTTGTTGATGAGCACTGCGTACCGAAGTGATACGCGCGATTGTTTTACTATGTGAGCCTGCTTCAACTTTTGTTTTTGAAGTAACATACATGGCTTTTTCACCGGTATCTTCAAAGGTATGAACTGAACGTTCTTTATGCTTGCTGTATGATTGTACGTACAGTGCATTAAAGCCTCGCGTGTATCTGCCAAAATTACTTGCATGAATAATACCTGAAAGAGGTTTGTTTTCGGGAATAATAGAGGAAGAAAGCGTATCTAATTGAGAAGAGTTAACTTTTTCTTTCGGTTTATTATCGATAAGATGTAAGCGCCAATCTTTCGGACGACCGGTAAGCGGCCACCAAGTTCTTGTTTTTTGTTTGTCGTTTGTTTCCCATGTTGTTTGGATTTTTTCCGCTTTAACACTAATGTTTCCTTTCTTATCAATATGGTAATTAAGCTTTTGATTTTGCAGAATTGCCGTCATAATCATTGCCCATGTTGGTGCAACAAACGGTTTTCCCGCCCGTTGAGCCGAGGCTTTAGCTTTTGCAAGCTCATCGTGCAAAAGGGCAATACTTGAATTATTTTTCCGTAATTTTCGGTCAACCAGCTTCATGACTTTATAAATAGTATGAGGACTCATCTCATGTTCTGCAACGCCTCCTACAGGGATACCGCGTAAATTATCCGGTGTGTGAAATTTTTGATATCGTGCTTCTTCTCGTAAATATGCATCTGATAGTTCTAAGAAATCATGATTCCCCAAAACGGCAAGAGAGGTTTGAAGGTTATCAGCTCCTTTTTTATCCGTATTAAACGATTCTTTTAAAAAGTCACGTTTTCCTGAACGGTCTTCAATATAACTGCCTGTCATACGTTGAAGACTTTTTCCAAAGAGCACTTTTGAGGTTGTATTGATACCAACATACCCAAGGGCAATAAGACCGGCTTTCATCATTGCATTACGTGCTTTTTGAACACCTTCTTTTTGGCTGTTTAAAAACCATGCTGTTCCCAATAAAATGGTAATACCGGCGATGGTTTTTTCTTTGCCGTCCATTCCCGCCCAATGGTCTCGCATATTTTGAATTTTTTCGGCAACATATCGTTCGCCGCTTTTAGCGTATTCAATAGGTTTAGACAAGAAAGTCTCTCGTTCTTTTCGCACAACTTTTTCCAATCGTAATTGCTTTTCGAGACGCTTTCTAAAAAGCACATATTGATCGTGTGCTTTTTCCACCTCCGCACGTTGTTTTGGTGAAAGAAGCGATGGTTTAATAATGGTTGATTCATCAATTTTATCTTTGTCGCCGCTGAAAATATCGTTTAAATAACGAGTAATCTGTTCTTTTTGTAATTTTTGCTGACTTTGTTTTCGATAGCGTTTTATATAATCGAAAACACGACGCGCACGAGCAACAAATGTTCTATTTTCCTTATAGACACGTTGTACGATGTTAGGATCCTTTAATCGGTTTTCAAATTCCTGAGAAGTTTGTGCTGCGAAGAGTTTTTCTAAATTTGGTTTGCCGACCGGAGTTGACTGTGCCGCGCTCACAATACCCATTTGGCGTTCAAGCTGGGCAAAGAGCGCTTTGTCCGCACGTCCGGTAGCTGAATTTTTTGCTTCCACATAACTGAAATTTCGTAGTGCTACGGTTTCAAGTACTTTCTCAACATTGTCCATATTTTTAAGAAAATCTTTTTGAATTTTACTGATTTCGTTGGGATTTTGCCGTAACGGCTGAACCAATTTTTCATAGTTGTAATCGTCAAAATTATCAAGTGTTAAGTCAGGATAGACTTTTTTTCTTGATTGCGTTAATCGAATAATTTCCCGCGTTTCATTATGCTGAGGATTCGCAGTCGGTCTGTTTGTTGGTGTTGCTGTTACAGGGGTCATTTTTGTTTATTTAATCTATATATTATACCGCAAAATGTATTATTTTTCCAGTTTGCCGCTTTTTTTCGCAATTGAGCTGACATTTTTATATAAAAGACGAAATGCCGCACGTTCAAGGTTTTTTGTTTCTTGTACGATTTTATTCCTTTTTTGTATTAAAGCTGCGTATTTTTCTAGATTATCAGTATCCATATCAGGTATTAATTAGTTGGTTTATAACGTTTGATTTCTTCCCATTTCGTAGGGAGCTCTTTAATAAGCTTTTCGTACCATGCGTCGGTATAGTAGTAATCCTTCCCATCAAATATGCAATATTTTTCATCGGTATTTCTACGTTTTTCTCCCGTAACATCACTTCCCGGGCGTACATTGTAATATTTCCAACATTTTGCATGATGATATGGAGCGGTGAATTTCCACCCTGCTCCCATACGATCTTTTAAAGCCTTATATATTTTGTTTGCCATAGGTGTTGCTTTGATACCTTTTTTTTGTTTTTCTTTATCAATAAAACCTTCATTTCCCGGATTGACTTCACGAGGAGTTCGTGATGGATCTGGCTTGAGGTCAGGTTTTGGCTCTTGCTCCGGCTTAGTAGTATTGTTTTTGATTCCCAGTTTTTTTTCAATTCGTGACATTTTAGCTGTTATTCGAACTAAAAATTCTTTCATTGCTTGAGGATTGGCTCCAACTCTGTCTATTTTTTCTTCAAGTTCCTTTACTGTTTTTGGAAGAGAAAGAAGGGGAGCCAACTGTTTATGTAACGCACTGTTATCATTAAGAAGGTCATTAAAATCTTCCCGTAAATCTTTTATCTCTTGTGGAGGGGGGTACTTTTGTCCTTCTACAGCCGCCAATCTGCTTTCCAACACCTTGAGGTCTTCAGGGGCGGGTGTGTCAGCATTTTCCAGCGTGTTTACCCGTTCACTTGTTGATGCGATATCGTGATCCAGTCGTGCTTTTTCTTTTTCGAGGATTTCAACTTGTTCTTGAAGTTTTTCATTTACTTTTTTTTGTGCTTCCAGCTCTTTTGTTAAACCTTTTATTTCTCCTTCAGCAAGCTTCTTTCTCTCATTATTGAGAACTTTATTTACTCTTTTGTTAATAAAATCGCTTACCGTTCCACGTCGAACAACTAAATCAACGTCATATTGGTTGGGTTGGTGTGCCGCTTCCGGAGAAGATCCCGCAGAATCTTCGGGAGAGGGATTTTTCTTATTTTGATCGGGCTGTTTCCAGATAATGTTGGAGTAGAGGATATAACGTTTCATAAGGATGAGTATTAAAAGATATATTAGGTGATAGATTGTTTGTGTTGATCTTCTTCATAGTCAAGCTGAAGTGTTGATGCTTGTCCAAAACGATAGATTGTGGGGAGGCTTTGTACGCCAACCAATCGTTCGAAAAGGAAAAGAGGGCGTTTTGATTTGTATGCAATAAGCTTTTTTTTGAGTGTATCCAGGCGCGCTTCTATTTTTTCTATAGCAGCTTGCAACTCTAATTTTTTTTCCAGTGATTTAGCTGAAGATCTGCCTATCC
>WJKT01000010.1 GCA_014728955.1 Candidatus Peregrinibacteria bacterium | reverse complement strand
GGTATGAGATGTTTCGCCTTGCAAACTTTCTGTGGAAAATCTGTTTTTGAAATAGAATGTAGTAATACTTGAAATCAACTGGCTTAAAACAAATTTTAAATCGTATTCCAATTTAGTGACTTCATAATCGAAATATGTTTCTTCTGTCAAAATGTTATCTAACGAAGTGAACAAGATTGCAATTACACAACCGTCATCCGTATAATATCCATTATTGTCATATGTTGCAGCAACTCTATGACCTTTGTCTGATATTTTTCTTACTAATATTTTATCTGTTTCAAATAGTTCTTCAAAACGAGGGCCATACAATTCATTTTTACGGTAATCAAGCCAAAGGTCTCTATATGCAAGTTCCCAACGATGAACGTCTTTTCCTTCAACAAATCTTTTACTATTTCCCGCTTTGACTTTACCAACAACTTCTGCTTTTTTAAATCCACTCTTTATTTTGCTTGAAACCTGTGCTCCATAATTTATGTAGCAGATATTTCCAAGTCGAATTGAATTAGTTTCAATTTTTTCAAGCAATGTAAAAATATCATTGTCTGCACTTGTATTGAATCTGTAATCACTTGACTTTCGCCACTCGTCTTTGCTAATTGTAGTTTTATAATCAATCTTGAATTCCTGTGAATTTGTTTCTAAAATACTTAAATCTGGCTTGCTATTCTTTGCATTTTTGAAAAGATAGATAATTGTTCGTCTTGCGACTTCATCAAAAACATTATTTGTTTCAAATAGAGTAACACTGTGTAATTCCATTTCATCAAGTAGATGTTTACGAATTGAAGCAGCATATTTTTCTCTCAAAAATGGATTAGGAATTATATAAGTGTTATAAGAATTTGCTTTGCCAATTTCAATTGAAAGCAATATGAAAGCCATATATAAATCCCAATGACCAGTTAATATTGCTCCGTTTTTTAAAACATTTTTTATTGCTTCCCTTTGCTTTTCATCATTTACGTGCATTTCCCAAGCACTTATGTATGGCGGATTTCCAATCACTACATCAAAGCCAACAAAATCTCCGTTATCGTCAAGAACTTCGGGAAACTCGAACCGCCATTCAAAAGCATTTTCATAAATCTTGTTGCTTTTTATTTCTTCAATTTCGGCTTCCAGCTTTTTGGTATCGGCGGTTAGCTTTGCAACTTTTGCGTTCCAATCGGCTTTTTCTTTTTTCGAGAGTTCAAATAATTGCCCTTGATTTGTCATGCTAAACAATTCACCATTTAACGCTCTCAACCGTTTTACTTTGGGGTCGTTTTGCGATATTTCGCTACGGAAATTGGTTTTAATTTCGTTAATGAGTCGTTCCATTTCCCGCTTTTGCTCTTTGCTTTGGGCATTCCGGTAGGTATCAACTGCAAGGCGGTAACTATCAATTGTCCATTTGCTGGCACTCTTTTTTAAGGCTTGCTTTAAATCGGAATCGAGGGTAAAACGGCTAATTAAAGAGTTTCCGCATTTTATGTTAATGTCAATATTCGGAAGGGTTTCAAGTTCAGTATCGTTTTTGTAATAAGCATTCTTTAAAAGCTCAATCCACAAACGTAAACGGCAAATTTTTACTGAATTTGGGTTTAAGTCAACGCCAAACAGACAGTTTTCAATAATGGTTTGCTTTTCGTGAAACAGAGTTTCTTGTATGCGTTGGATTTCTTTGTTTGTAGGAATATATTCAAAAAGTTCCCCGTCTTCGTCCGTTACAATCAATTCATCGTTTACAACTTCAAAATGATATTCTTTCAACCGCTTTCCTTCACGGTCTTGCAGAATTTTTAAATCGCTTTTTATTGCTATTATTTCATTGAGGGCAGAAACCAAAAAGTGACCAGAACCAACGGCAGGGTCGCAAATTTTTATATCGTTAATGATTTTATTGGCTTCCTTTTGGTCGTCAATTTTATTGTAAAGCGTATTTATATCCGAACAATTCCAACCTTTTGTTTCATTGAATTTTTGTATTACAGCTTTACGGATAGTTTCACGGCACATGTACATGGTAATGAAACCAGGTGTAAAGAATGAGCCGTCTTTGTAACCGTTAATTTTCTCGAAAATCAATCCAAGAACCGAAGCATTGATAAGGGTTTTGTTATCTTCCTGTATTTCTTCGCTTCCTTCGCTTGTGAAATCAAAAGCGTTAAGAAAGTCAAAAAGATATTCAAGCGGATTTATATTTCCCGTTCGTTTTTTGCCTGTAGCGTCTTTTAAAACTGTTTGCGAATAAATCGGCAAAGTTTTATCGTTGCGCAAATTGCTAATGAAAAGAGTAGTATGCTCAATTTCTGTTGGTTCAAAAAGCGAACTGTTCAAAAAAGGCACTTTTGCAAATACCTTTTTTACATCTTCGTTTCGTTCGTTTTGCCTGCGTGCAAGAACTTGAAAAAACAGGCTGTTTAAATCGTCATAATCTTTTATTTTATCAAAACTCAAAAACTCATAAGATTTATCGCCCTTGTGGTAAGTTATTAATTGAGCTTCAAGCAATTTCAGAAATAAAATACGATTAATCCAAGTAATACTTAACTCAAGACCAACATTGAAAAGTCTTTCTTGCAAGTTTGCACCGAATTGACTTGGGTTTTCAATCCGAGAAATTTTGTCAAGACTGTCTAACTGGATAATTGCATTTTCGAGGAAAGAACCTGTATTTCGTTCACCTTCTTTGTTCCGCTCGATTAGTTTTTTGCTTCCGTCTTTGGTTTCGGTTAACCCGATAATATGAAGTAATTCACCATAAAATCGTTTATCAAGGCTATTACTGTCGTTTGCGAATGGAAGTTTTAAAAGATGTTCGGGCGAAAGTAATTTGAATAAAGCGATTAGCTGATTATCGTCCTTTTTATCGGCATTACGTAAAGGCTTTTCATATTCCCGAATATCAAAGTATGTAAATTCAATATCTTGCTTTATTTCAGCAATAAACGGTTCTGCAACTTGCTTATAGAAAAAATCCGTTTTAGTATCAGCCAATCTGCCGCCTTCAAAGTCGTTGAATTGTTTTACAAGGTTTTTGTTTTGGGCAAATAACCTATCAAAAAGCATTGCGTCAAAAATGAACCATTCATTAATATTTGTCGCAATCAGGTATTTTATTTCAATATTTTTCTGTGTAATTCGTTCACGTAAATAATACAAAACCAATTCTTGAAAAGCCTTTACGTTTACCTTCTCTTTTGTAAGCATTTCGGCTTTATTGGTCGGCTTTTTAGCTTCAATAATAACACCCACGGCGCCGGAGGCGCTGTTTGTGTTATGTATTACAAGGTCGTTTCGACCTTTTGTATTAATAAAGTGATTTTGTTTGTAGTAAGTATCTTTCAGGAAATCCGAAACAAGGTTTTTATGAAATTCTTCCGATTCGCTGTCATTAATCCTGTCGAGAAGTTGGGATAAATTGGTCTTGAAACTCTCAATTTCAGTCCTGTTAGGTTTTACTTTCAGAAAGGCTTTGTTTAGTGCCTTCCGAGGTTTCAAGATTCGTATTTCCATTAATCAAAAATCTGTTTATATGTTAATTAATATCCACAAATATACAATTATCCATGGGTGCGTTGGCAAGAAAACAACTCTTTTGCAAACTTTGGTTTAGTGTCGGCTGGTGCGGTTTGCAAATGTGTTGTTTTGTGCGTCGGCTGTTCATTTTATCTTGTCTTTTTGCAGCAAAATTACCGCTGTCGTTGGTTTTTGTCGGGTAACTCAGGCGGATTACTCCGCCCTTGTCCCCTAAGAACCGTACCTGATAGTTTCCCATCATACGGCTCAAGCTCTCTAAAGGCGGAAATTATCCACCCGGCAATATAAGAAAACATCAGGTTAAAATCCGAGATACCTTTCTATTCCGAAGATACTTTTCCCAAGAAGGGGCGAACGGATTTGCAGCCCCAGCAATGAGCTTATGGCGTTTGATTTTGAAAAGGGCAAACATTCTGAGCAAGATGATATTTCCATTGGAAAACCTGCCGAAGAACTGCCATTTTCTGTTGCCAATGGTCATAAACAGG
>WJKT01000009.1 GCA_014728955.1 Candidatus Peregrinibacteria bacterium | reverse complement strand
GCCTTCCCCACTTCGTTTTCATGCATATTGGCAATATATAAAAATGGTTTAGCCGTTAAAAAATGTAAATCATGTATCATGACTTTCTCTTCATCGGAAAAATCCATATTAATAACCAATTCCCCTTGGTGCAGATGCGCTTCAATTCGTTTTAGGACATCTACGTAAGCAATTATCTTTTTATCGCCCGATTTCGCTTCTGTTTCAGCTTTTTTTAATCTTTTGGCAAGAGTTTGCAAATCGGCAAAAATTAATTCCGCTTCAATAATTTCCCGATCTTTTTGAGGATGGACTTCCCCATGCACATGTACCACATCATCATCTTCAAAGACGCGAACCACTTGTGCAATAGCATCGCATTCCCGCACATGCGAAAGAAACTGATTCCCCAGCCCTTCTCCTTCACTGGCCCCTTTTACCAACCCCGCAATATCAACAAACTCAATAACAGCAGGGACTACACGCTGAGGATTGGCTATTTTTTCAAGTTTTTCCAGACGATAATCCGGCACTTCAACCACCCCAACATTCGGATCAATAGTACAAAAAGGGTAATTTGCCGATTGCGCGGATTTTGATCTGGTTAACGCATTAAACAATGTTGATTTCCCTACATTGGGCAACCCTACAATTCCAATTTTCAGTGACATAATATATATATAGCAATTAAAGACGTTCCCATTTAATCATATCTGAAGTGTTTTGGAAATTTTTTCCCATTCACTCAACACAATTTGTCCATCAGCCGTTTTCCATTCTTCTGTTGGTGGAACATAGCTTATAAGCGAGCCAAAATGTGGAGCCATGATTCTACTCAACCTCCCCTTTTCTCCCATGCAAAAAGCTATAAGAGGAAATTGTGTTTCAGTCAGCAATCGTAACAGTGTTATATTATCTTGTTCCGTATGAGCCATCGTTACCACTTTGCAAATATCGGCATTTTGCATTTGCATTGTTTGAATCACCGACCGCAATTCCTGTAGCGGCGGTGTGTACTCATGTTCATGATAAGAAATGATGAGCCGTGTATCAGCAGCTCGTTTATCCATCTTCATTGCAATATCAAAATCTATATAATCCACCTGCATATTCTTCGATAATTTCTTTTCGTCCACCACTTTCAAAATCGTTGGTTTATCTATCATTCCCACCATTCGTTCATCCCAAACCTCCACTAAATCATAACATAAAGGGACGCGGTGCACTTTTTCCATATCCGATTGTATTGATGCACAAATCATCTCTTTCTATTTGTAATAAAATATTTTATGGTGATAGCGAACTTACTAACACTTATCATAGTATGTCGTACCAAACATTTCTTCAATACTCATATTTTGGCAACACAATGAAACACTATCTTATTGCCATTGCTATTTTTGTCGCTTCGCTTGTTGGCGCTCTTATTTTAAAAATTATTATTGAGCGTGCATTTCGCAAATTTGCCAAAAACACCAAAACAAAACTTGACGATACGATTCTGAAGATTATCCAAAAAGTAGTTATTTTTATTATCGTCCTTGGCGGTATTTATTTTGCACTCAAATCACTCACTATACCGGAGAACATCTGGATCTACATTAAAAAAGGTACTCAAGTCATCTTCATTATCAAAGTATTTCAAGGAATCACACTGCTTTCCGACTTTCTTATCGAAACATATATCGCTAAATTATTTCGAGGTAAAGATGGCTTCGATGTACAGCTGACACGACTACTTACCCGCATTGTCAATATTGCCCTATGGGTTATAGGAGCCAGCATGGCACTTAACATATTCGGCTATGATATCGGTGCAATTGTAGCCGGTCTCGGAATTGGAGGTTTGGCTATTGCTCTTGCAGCTCAGGATACATTAGGAAACTTCTTTAGTTCAATTTCTATTATTGCCGATAAGCCATACAAAGTTGGTGATGTCATTAAATTTAATGAAAACGAAGGAATCATTAAAGATATAGGTATGCGTACCACCCGCATAGAAACCTTCTTCGGAACCGTTATTTCAGTTCCAAACAGCGAATTGGCAAAAGCTATTGTTGAAAATATGTCCAAAAGACAATCACGACGTGATGATGGTGCTATCGGACTGGTGTATGACAGCACCTCGGAACAAATTAAAAAGGCAATCAGCATTATAAAAAACATTTTAAAAGAAGAAAAAAATCTTACTCAGGATTTTCGTGTCTTTTTTACTGAATACGACCCTTCTTCGCTCCGAATCGAATATACGTATTATGTGAAAAACCCGACTGATTTTAACTTTTTCTTAAAGACGAAAAATAAGATTAACTTAACCATTAAAGAAGAATTCGACAAAGCCGGTCTGGAAATGGCATTCCCTACACAAACACTTTACGTAAAAAAAGAAGAATAGGATAAACTGTTTTATAGAACTACCTGCCATTTTGTTCATTTACAAACGGGCTCTTTTTTGCTATAATTAAAAGATAATATTAATTAAAATAAAAAATATGTCTCCAATGAAACAAACACCTCAGCCCCCTAAGGGTGAAACGTTACGAAATCAGTCTGGCGGGAAGGAAACACAAGAAAAAATGACTCCTGAAGAAGCCGATAGAGCGGTTAAAGCAACCAATGACAAAGTTGGTCGTATTGCTGAAGCAATTCAAAAACAAATGAAGAAAAAACCAAGCGAACGACTTAAAAAAATACACGAAAAATTGGCAAAATTAGACAAGAAACTGAATCAATTCCATAACTGGATGGAACAATACGCGGAATCTGTACAGAAAACTGTAACAAATATAAACAAAGTAATTAATGAAAAATTGCCGGATGTCAAAAAACAACTTCTTGGCTCATCATTACAGGTATTAAAAAATGGACAACGAGGTTCGCAAACATGGGCCGAATCTTTAGTTACAACATATTCAATGCTTGAGGATAGACAAAAAGTAACACAAGGCTCTCTACAGGTTTCTCGTGTAGGAAATGTGTTAACCGTCAAAATGAAAGGTCGAAAATATCCTGACAAATATGTACTGAAAAGCGACCAATCAAGTTGGAAAATTAAAAACGAACGAGGAGAAAATCTTGCAAAGGAAACCAACCCACTCGCAGGATTAGATTGGAAAT
>WJKT01000112.1 GCA_014728955.1 Candidatus Peregrinibacteria bacterium | reverse complement strand
GTTTGGAACAAGACGGCCCGCTTCAATAATCTCTTTTACTTTTCTTCCCAAATCACTATCTTCGGACGCAAGTCGTCTCAATTCGGCTCCTGTTTCGAAATACGCTGTGTTGTAACGTTGTTTAAGAAGCTTGCCCTGTGTTCCCTTTCCGGAACCTTGTATGCCAAACAAAATGATATCCATAGCAAATAATGTTAACGGATGTTTTTAGTAGAACTTGGAGTAATCATGCATAACAAGTTGTGCATTGATTTGTCTCATGAGTTCGAGTACCACACCAACGATGATGATCATTCCCGCTCCACTGATTAACATAGTAATATTGCCAAGTTGCAATGAGCTGAAGAGCGATCCGAGTATCATCGGGAATACAGCAATGATGGCGATAAAAATACCACCCCATAAATTGAGTCTGCTTGAAACCTTTCCCAGATAATTCGCGGTTTCTTTTCCTGGACGAATACCGGGTACGTAGCCACCTCGTTTTTGTAAATTGTCAGCGACTTGTTCCGGGTTGAAGGTAATGCTGACATAAAAATACGTAAACGCTATTACCAAGAGGAAGTATACCATAACGTAAAGTGCACTGTTTACATGGAAATAGGTAAGTATTGCATCAGCAATCGCTTTAAGTGTGGCCGATTGTGAGTTCTGAAACAATTGTGCCAATACCCCGGGGAATGTTGCCATAGAAACTGCAAATATAATCGGGATCATCCCCGCCTGGTTTACACGGATAGGCAAAATAGCATGATCACTCTTGCCTCGAGTTCCTCTACCGGCATAAATAATTGGAATTTGTCGTTGTCCTTCGGTGATCAAAATAACCATAGTGAGAAGACCAAAGGTTACCAAAAGCATAAGAACAAACGGAATAAGAGCATCAGCATTTTGTTGTGTTAACGCTAATGTTTGCCCAAGTGCTATAGGGATATTTGCGATAATACCGGTAAAGATAATGAGTGAAATACCATTACCGATTCCGTATTCTGAAATAAGTTCTCCAAGCCACATCAAGAGGACAGTCCCCGCAGTAATCGTTACCATAATAGGAAGTACGACAGCCGGATCACTGATATTCGGTACAATCGGTACCGCTGCTTGTGAATTAATAAGTACAATCATTCCGTATGATTGCATGAAGGCAATAGGTACGGTAAGCCATCTGGTGTATTGATTGATTTTTCTTCTTCCTTGTTCTCCTTCTTTCGAAAGATTTTCAAGACGCGGAACAATAACTGTTAGTAGCTGCATGATGATGGATGCGTTGATGTATGGAGAAAGTCCCATCAAAATAATCGAGAAATTCTCTGCACTTCCACCGGTTAGCGCGCTAAAGATACCAAATAACTGGTTTCTGTTAATAACTGCCCTGATAGCGTCGAGATCCGCTCCGGGAATTGATATTTGCGTACAAATACGGAAAAGAATAAGGATCCCCAGAGTAAAAAGAATTTTCTTTCTTAAATCTTTGGAATTCCAAATCTGTTGTAAATAATTAAACATAGGGTAGTGGGTATATAGGAAGTATCAATACTATTTCTTTTCTTCTTTGTTCTCTTTTGAATCTTCTTTCTCTTTTTTCTCTACCTTCTTCTTTTTCTCAGCGGTTTTTATTGATCCGCCCGCTTTTGTTATCTTTTTTTCCGCCGATTTTGAAACGGCATCAACGGTAACGGTTAATTTTTTTTCAAGTTTTCCGTCACCCAATACTTTAACAAGAGCTTGTTTACGGCTAACAAGATTTTTCTTTAGTAGTGCTTGTTTATCAACGGTAGAACCGTCTTTAAATACATTGAGGTCACCAACATTAACCACTTGGTATACGGTTCCGTTTGAATTTTTAAAACCACGCAACTTTGGCATTCGTTGAATGAAGGTTGTTTGTCCGCCTTCGAATCCAGGCCTTCGTTTTCCGCCACTTCGTGCGTTCTGCCCGTTCATGCCACGTCCGCTGTATGTTCCAAGTCCCGATCCGTTACCACGTCCTACGCGTTTTCGTCGGTGTCTTGCTCCTTTGTTACTTTTAAGTTGTTTTAAATCCATCGTCTGTTAATTTAAAGAGTTATTATTTTTTCTTATCCTTAGACTGAGTTTTTTTTACTTCTTTCTTTTTATTATCACTTTTCTTGTCGTTTTTCTTGTTTTCGTTGTTTTGCTTGCTCTCCTTTGTATTCGTCGTTTGCTTTTTTCTGTTGTCGGTTCGCTTGCGTAGCAATCCAAGTGCTTTATATGTTGCCTGTGTATTACTTACTCTGTTATTTGTTCCGAATGATTTGCTTAAGATGTTTTTAATACCTGCAAGTTCAACAACTTTACGGACAGCACCGCCGGCAATAATACCGGTACCTTCTCCGGCAGGGAGCATAAGGATACGTGATGCTTTAAACTTAATTTTTATATCGTGAGGAATAGTATCTCTGAAGATAGGAACACGAATAACCGCATTCTTAGCTTTTGAGATAGCTTTTTTAATGGCTCCTGCAACTTCGGTTGATTTTCCGATGCCGATACCAATACGTCCTTTTCGGTCACCGATAACAACAGTTGCTCGAAAGCGTAATCGTCGTCCACCTTTAACGACACGAGTTACTCGATCGATTTGAATTACCTCTTCATCGAACTCTTTAGGTTCTTTTCGACGTCTTCGTCTATTTTTATGAGCTGGTTTTCCCACGGTATTAATCGGTTAGTTGATAATTAAAACGATAGGCCACCTTCGCGAGCACCTTCTGCAACAGCTTTTACTCTTCCATGGAATTTCAAGCCATTTCGGTCGAATACGCAGGTGGTAATATTAGCTTTTTGTGCTTTCTTTGCAAGCTGAGTTCCGACTTCTTTTGCGCGGTCACTCTTATTTCCTTTCTTCTCTTTTATGTCTGAGGCTGCGACGAGCGTTTTTCCTGCATCGTCATCAATAAGTTGCGCATATATCGAAGTATTGCTTCTATAGAT
>WJKT01000111.1 GCA_014728955.1 Candidatus Peregrinibacteria bacterium | reverse complement strand
TGAGTACCTGTCTTTCTCTAAATAGCCGTGCTATTTCAGTGCCAAATTTTTTATTAATACTAGTTGATTCTTCTTTTAATGCGTTTCGTACCGCTTTCAGTAGCTGTGTACCAAGTATTTCCTGTGGGGTTGTCTTTTCTTGCATAATGTGTGCACGTTCGGCCATAGTCTCTCGTATAATGGTTTGTTGCTTCTGGATTGTCGCCCTTATCTTTTCTTCAAGTGGTAATCCGGCGTTTTTAACAAGGGTCCTTTCAAGTGCGGAAAGGTTATCCTTCATATAAGAGATATCAGCATTTATTTCATCAATTTTTTCATAATGTTCATAAATGGCCTGCAGGGTTTCTTCCAGCGTTTTGTCATCGCCCAGTTTTCGTACCTCTTTTGGGAGTCTTTTTTTAAAAAGCCAGTTAATGAATTTTTTTAAAAAACCCGGAGATTCTGCGTGAGTTTGCTTTTCTGCCATTGCAGCTTCCACTTCTTTATAAAACTGTGTCTGATCAAGCAAGACTGCCTGATTCGCCTCTTCTTCTGTTTGTTTTTCAACAGCTGCTTGATAATCAGAAAGCCGTTTCCCGTTAGTAAAAAGAGAAGGGAGATCTTTAATAAACTGTCTTTGTTCTGCGGCTCCCATATGGTCTCGATAATTTTCCATAGCAGGACCAAGGAGCTCTGCATCCCATCTATTTAGTGATGCTCCTTTTTCTACAGCTTCTTCCCACTCCGTATTGTCGTTTTTTGTTTCTGCCATTTAAATTTTATTGTTTTTTTGTTTTGTTTTTTGATTTTTCGATGGCTTCATCAAGCCGATTTGTGTCGTAAATAAGTTCCTGAGCAAGATCGTTAACACCTTTCATCATTACTTCGTGAAGTGTCGGCATTTCATCAATAAACGCAAAAAGTACTTCGTATTTGCTCCATTTTGGATTTGCATCACGAAGAATTTCGTATTTCATCATATCTTCTTCAGTCATGGAGTTAACAACAGAAGTAATAATGCGCTGCCCAAGCGTTTTAACGATTTCCTTTTCGATTTTCTTTTTAACGTCGGGTTTTGCATCATTTAGATTCATTTTGTCCATAACGTATTCAATGAACGCTTTGGGACTGTAATTTTCGAAAGTAAACATTTTTATATTTGTTAAGATTAATCTTTTGATTTACCTGAAGCCCAGTCGGATACTTTTCTCATCCATTTTTTAGGCCTACTGATAATTATAGAACCAAGTGCTATTGGCCATGCAATAAGTCCGGTTGTAACTGGTTCGATAATTGATCCTTTATAACGTTCTCTAATTTTCTTTGATCTCTCTTTTGCAATATCTGTCCATACTATGCTTTTTACGTATGGCCATGCTTTTTTATAAAGTAAGTCATAAAATAGTGGTACAACTACGCCATAACGGGCGATTCCCCATCCGACTTTTTTAAGGTAGTTACCAGCTCTTAATGAGAATATTCCTCTTGAGCGTACTCTGGCAGTGAGTCCTCGTCTTCGTAATTCTTCTTCTATTTCTTCTTTTGGGAGACCTTCGTATTGTTCCATTACTTCCTGATATTCTCTTTTGAGTTCTGATTTTAGGTGGAAGCGCTTAAATTTAGCGTCGTGGCTTTCCAGATCATGAGCGATTCTTTCATCTGCATCGACACTATCTTTAGTTTGTTCTTGGAGCATTTGTAAAACCTGTTGTTCACGGCTTTTTGATGTGTCATAAAATCCATCTTCAACTTCTTTAAATCGTTCTTCTGCATTTAATCTGGCTTCGGTAATCACTAAATTGTTAATGAATTTTTCTACTCTTGGAGCTTCATCGTCACGGATTCTGATTCTTCTTCCGTCCAAATCAATTCCACGTAGAAGTTCACTTAATTTCTTTTGCAGATCTCGTAATTTAACAGCCGATACCATTCTGTTCTGCTGCATAATACGAATCATATCAGCAGGTGTGGAGTTGATATTTAGGCCTTCTAATTTGTTTAAATCACTATCTGTATCACATGTATGCTCTATGGCTTCGGCTCCTGTCATAATAGGGGAGAAGAAAAGTCTAGAAGCAAGCCACTCGTCTGCATTTCTCCAATCTCCCTGCTCAATTCTTCGTGCAATACTTTGATTAACATTTCCGAATATTTCCTGATTTCGAGCCTGAGCAATTAAAATATTTGTTGTGATAAGGGATTCTTCTTCAATAAGCGGATCTGCAGTTGCACCCTTTATTTCAATATCACGTTTAACAAGTTTGTATAAAAGCCCGCGTGAATCCATTTTCTCGAGTTGTGATTTTGATTGGGTTGTTTTACGTCCTTCAAAATATTCTTTGCGTGTTTTTGCAAGAGTAATAAGAGAATCAAGAGTTCCCATATGAGTTTGAAGGTATGTTTTAAAGTTATCAACAAATTTTTTTTCACTGTTAGTGTCACCAAATCCTGGCTTATTATTATTTGCATTTAAAATAATATTTTCAAATTCATCCCAATCTCCGCTAAGAGAGGTATTAAGACTATTTCCCCACAAAGCATTATTTGTTTGGTGTTGTCTAACTGTATTTCCAAAATCAATAACAACATTGATTATTTCTCTGTTCATTGCGCTTAAACTTTTGTCTGTAGCTATTTTTTCTTTTCGCAGTGAACTTATTTGAGAATTCGCGCTTGAAATATTTTTTTCAAGCATTGAAATTTCTTTAATCAAATCTTTTGATATTGCTTGTGAAGCCTTAAGATCTTGGCCATTTTGATTTTGCATATTATCTCGTATTTCATTAAGCCTTTCTCTTAATCCGGTAGTATTATTAGTATTATTTTGTCCGTCAAGTCTTATGTTTGCGTTATCAATAATTTGCTGATTACGATCAATATCACTTTGTAATTGATCGCTTTCCTGTTGTTTCTCATCGCGTTCCATTATTTTTTGTTGAATACTATCTCCAAATTCACCTGCTTTGCTGATGATTGAATCAAGGGTTGTAATATTCCCGTCATAATCTACTCCGGCTAATTCATTTATTAAATTTTCAACATTTTCTCGATCCTCGTCATTTTGCATCTTGTAAAATAGATAAGCGAGCATTGTGCGCGTTTCCAAAGATTTGGTTATACTTTCTATTTGCCCTGGAGTAAGTATTTTTTTAAGTTTTGCTTCAAGGCAGTTTTCATATACTCTTTCGCGAGCTTCTCTTTGTTGTCTTCCAAGTTCATTTCTTTCTTCATTTGTTAAAGCTGCAGGGGATAAATTTCTGAATTGATCCATTAATGTATCTCTTGTAGCTTGTGGTTCAGCTCTAAAGTCTACTAAAGTATATCCATTTCTTGCT
>WJKT01000110.1 GCA_014728955.1 Candidatus Peregrinibacteria bacterium | reverse complement strand
TGTTTGAATAAACTGCGTGATATCACCACTATTACGACAGCGCCGCCGGGACGACTACCCGTTATAACCGAAGTGCGACGTTATTCGAACGGGCTTGTCCGTGAAGCAATTCTTAAAGAAAAAAAGCGAAATGGCCAGGTGTATTTTTTGCATAACCGTGTACAAACTATCGATAGCGTTGCCGATAAATTGCGCAAACTGGTTCCCGAAGCTTCATTTGGTGTGGCTCACGGAAAACTGGGAAGCGGCGATCTTGAAGAGACAATTGTGAAGTTCAAAGAACACAAATTTGACGTGCTGGTAAGTTCAACCATTATTGAAAACGGGATCGACCTTGCCAACGCAAACACCCTTATTGTGAATAACGCCGAACGATTTGGCCTCGCCCAATTATATCAGTTGCGTGGACGAGTGGGGCGTGGAAAAACGCAAGCGTATGCATACTTCCTGTATCAAGGGCAACGTCTGAAACTTGATGCAAAAAAGAGGCTTCGTGCAATTGTTGAAGCGTCTGATCTTGGTAGCGGATTCCAAATTGCCATGAAAGATTTGGAAATTCGCGGCGCCGGCGACATTCTGGGTGCAAACCAACATGGGGTGATTAACGTGGTTGGTGTGTCACATTTTATTCGCATGTTAAATAAAGCGGTTGAGGATCTTAAGAGTGGTAAAATTAAAGCGGGAGATGAAGAGGAGGATATCGCCGATGTTGCTATTGAACTTCCGGTATCAGCCTTTATTCCGGATAGCTATATTGTGAATCCGAAAGATAAAATTAACGCGTATCAAAAATTATCGTCTGCTGATAATTTGTCGTATCTAAAAGATCTTCGCAAAGAAATGATTCAGGAACACGGCAAAATGCCTCGTGAAGTACACAATCTGTTCCGGGTGTTAAAACTAAAAATAGAGGCTAAAAAGGCAGGGCTCACCAATATTAAAGCTGAAAATATTCATATGGCGAAAGGGAAGCAGATTGTTTTGACCATGTCGAAAAAAGTAAAGCCGGAAAACATTATGAATCTTCTTGAATACAATTCAAAATGGCTTATTAGTGGTACAAAATTAAAAATTCCTATAGAAGAGCTCGGTGTTCACTGGTTTGATTCGATTAAAAGTAATGTGAAAAAACTGCAAAAAAAGATTAAAAAGAAATAAAAGAAAAAAGGGGGGCTTGACAAAAACCCCTAAAACCTCGATAATAGTTTTCACAAGGAATAGCAATAGTTCTTTAACAATACGGGGATGTACTGGCATTCGACAGAGGTCATACGAAATGTTAAGTAGCAATCTGGGGGTTGCACCGTCTCCCCATATATCCGTCCGGTGCATTTTAGATGCTGACGAAGTATCAGAATCAAGCCCTGCTTATCTTGCTCAGTATGGATTCGCTCCTGCTATGGCAGTTGCATAAGTACTCTTGATCCTTAAGTGCCCATAGCGGCGCTTACGTTCTTCCGGTTGACACCCGATATTCCCTAAGAACGCCACCCTATCGGGTTAGATCTTCTTGTTTCCCGGTTTGAAAGACGATTGAATCCTTAAAACCGACCGGCATATAACGCTTTTGATTATTTTTTATGTTATGTGACGTAATTAAAATAATCTATGATTGTAGACGCTTATTGTTTCGGCCTTTGGACCCGGGTTCGACTCCCGGCATCTCCACCAAAGTGTTTTTTTAGTATCAAGACGGCCATTAAGCTCAAAAGGAAGCGAAACTTTAGGTGTTCCAAAACCTTCTTGTTTGTTATAGCGAGGGTTCTCGATAAAGATAAGCCTGTGAATCATATGCTTTCCCTCTAAATTGGCTTTTTTCCAATAATTAGCGAGTGTTCCAATAAATCCTAAAACTTCTTCTACAGCTTCTTCAAATTCAATACTATCATCGTCAGGGTACTTGTTTTTTAATTCATCAATTTCTTTTGCAAGCTTATCAATCTTTAATTCGTATTGTGTTTGTACACTTTTACTTTTAGCACGAGGAATTAAATCAAGATATTCATTAATAAATTTTTCCTTTTCTTTTATACTCTTTTTATTTTCTTTTTTCTCACTATCAATTTCAAGCATTCTACTTAGCCAAGTTTCTAATGCAATTTTTCTCATTAGCTCTACAATTTCGCCAGAAGGGGTTATGTCGTTTAATAAGTTGATATAGTCTTTTTCCAAGTATTTGGTTTGTATGTGTTTAGGCTTAGCAGAACATTTAGAGTTATTACATGAATAATTTAGGTAATACTTTCTTTTCCCTTTGTTTTTACTACCTGTCATGTTTTTTTCGCAAGCTGAGCAAACAACGAGACGCCTTAAAGGGAACTCCTTTTTATCATTACGCTTGGTTTTGGTTAACGGCTTATTTAGCTTTGCTTGAATTATTTGATAGATTCCAATGCTTATAAGGTTTTTGTGATGACCTTTTGTTAATGGAATGTCCCATTTTGGGTATTCTAAATAACCGGCATAAAGAACCTGCGTTAATATGCGCTTAACAAAAGGCAAATGAATCCCTTTTCTTTTTAACTTATGCTTATGTTTTTCAAGAAAACTTTGGACATCAACTTGGGTTAAAAGTGTATCGTTTGCGAAATCTATGAGTGCTCGTTGTATAATGCCTGTTTCTGGCTCCTGTGGTGTTAAAAGCTTGCCATGCTCTTTTGTTTTTATAAATTTCATTCCTGTAGGATGACACAAACACCAATAGCCAAGCTCCATGCGTGCTCTCATTCTTTGCATAACACGGCGTTTATTTTGCTGCCTATCAAGCTGGGCAGCACCAGCAAGAACAGTTTCAATAAATTCACCTTCTGGCGAGTCGTCAAAGTTATGATTTAAACATTCAAGCTTTACACCGCGTGAAACGAATTCAGCTTTCAGCTTAATATGAGTTTCTACATCTCTTGCAAATCGACTTAAATCATCAAATAAAACAACGTATTTTTTAAAAGGTTTTTTGTCTATATATTCAATAAGTTCTTTCATTGCGGGGCGATCAAACAGCCCACCAGAAATTCCATAATCCGGAAACACCTTTTCAACAAGATAACCTTTTTGTTGTGCATGCGACCTACATCTTTTTTCCTGACTTTCTAGTCCGTGTCCTTCTTGAATTTGGCGCACAGAGGACACTCTGCAATAAATTAAACAGTAAATTTCTTGATTTGATGAGAATTATTTATAAACCTATTAGCAGAGAAGATAAGAAAGATTAAATAATTCAATTTTTAAGGCTTAACGTTGTAATAAACTCTCGTATGTTAAGCATGTTTTCCTTTATGTCTTCTCTAAATATTTCTAAATCGAAATTGTGTGCGCCCTTGTCCCCAAGCCATTTAATGCTATTAACTTTACTTTTTAAATTAGGCGGAAAAGTTAACATAGAATCTTGAAATAGATGATTTATCATTTGTTTTAAACCAAAAAATTCACCAGTTTCCTTTTTCAGATCTCCCGTTTTGTTTTGCTGTGCATATTTTAAAAG
>WJKT01000109.1 GCA_014728955.1 Candidatus Peregrinibacteria bacterium | reverse complement strand
TAAAGGCACCCCCCTTAACAAGCCGCCTCTTTTGTGTTATAATATACATGGTCGAAAAGACCTTTAATATAAATAAAAACATATAACAAAAAACTATGAAAAAGAAATTTCTTATTGGCGGAGGAATAACCGCTCTCATTGCCGCAATCGTTGTGATTGTTGTTTTAGCGCAAGGAGGAAATTATTTCCAGGGGTCAACATTTGGGGAGATTGATACGGATTTTAGTGATATAGTTGGTGATTATCCGGATATCAGTTTCTCTGATGGACCAAATCTTTATGTTTCCAATACGATTACAAGTAAAACTTGTGATGAGAACAACCCAATTGGATCAAAGAAATGTCCTTTTAAAACAATCCAGCGTGCACTTAATAGAATGCATGAAGTAGGAGGGAATAATTTTAATATCTATGTTTCGGAAGGAACATATGCTGATGTAAGTATTGCAGGGTATACATATAAACTTTTAGGTGGTTATGATGACACTTTTCAGAACAAAGTAAACAATACACTTGTTAATAGGCGCTGGAATTTCTCGAATATGGGTGGTGAAATCTCAGGATTTAAATTCCAATCTCCAGCACTAAATCATGGATTTTTTAAAGTTGACAATGAAGGCTCTAACAAATCTGTTGATATTCACGATAATACATTTACAGGAGGATTTACAGCAGGAGATTTTATCACTTTGATAGGAGATGGGGTTACCTTTAGAAACAATCATATAGTTGCGAAATCAAGACAAAATGTTGTATATGCAGAGAATAAAGCAAAAGTTGAAAACAATAGTTTTTATAGATCAGTCTCTGGGGCGGGTGCACCTGGTTATATTTTTGGAATTATTGGAACAAACAGCGCATACGCATTTAACAATCTGATTACTAATTGTTTATCAGGTACTGAACACGCAATTGTTGCTCTGGGAAAATCTACGGTTTCAAATAATACCATTTCTAATAACTCAGGTATCGTTAAATTTGCTATTAACTTAGCTGGCGAAGCTAAAGCTTACAATAATCTTATCGCACGCACAGGCGGAGAAGCCTTGGCAGTAGGAGAATTTGCTAGTGCAAAAAATAACGGTATTAACGAAACTGAGGTTAAAATTGGATATCTCGAAAATGGTAACGTTTTATGTGACCCTGATTTTACTAACCCGGGTAGTAGCACTAAAGAAGCTTATAAACTGGGAGAAGAGACAACCTGTGCCAATAATGGAGAAACTGTTTATCTAGTTTCTGAAGATGCATTCGGCACTTCAAGGCCACAAGGATCTGCTTATGATATTGGATTTTACGAAATTCCATTTGAATTTATTCCAAACTTAAAATTCCCTGATAAAAATTATTATATACCTACAGAAGATGCTGTTTGTGGGAATGGAACAGTTGAAGAAGGAGAAGAGTGTGATGACGGGAATACTGAAGACGGAGACGGTTGTGATTCTAATTGTAAAATAGAAGAGGAAGAAGAAGAAACTGATGTTTGTGAGAATATAGAAGGTATTCAAACAACTGTCCCTAGTGGATACGAATTGGTCGGTAATGATTGTTTACCAGAAGAAGAGGATCCGGATCCGGGTCAAACTGAAGAAGTTGAATGTGGTGACTGGACTGACGTTTCATCAAGTGATCAGGAATATGATATTTGGATGTATCTTTGCAATAGAGAAATCGTTAAAGGAAATTCAGACGGAACTCTTCGTCCTGATGACAAACTAAATCGTGCAGAACTTCTTGCACTAGCATTTAGAGCTAGTGATTATGAAAATATTTACAATATAGATTCAAGTGCAGACTATTGTTTCCCAGACGTTAAAAACGATTGGTTTGCTAAATATTTCTGTACAGCAAAAAACAAAGGATTTATCGAAGGGTATCAGGATGGTTATGCCAAACCGGAAAGAGACGTTATCCTTGCAGAAGGATTAAAGATCTTCCTTGGCGCACTTGATGAACCATTTGATGTATCAGATTCTGATTGTTGGTATTGCGATATGGTGGATGAAGCCGGAGATGATAACTACATCCCATACTCATTCTCAGATCCTACTCAGGTTGGACCACTTGACCTTACACGAAGGAAAGCATTCAATATGCTTTATAGAATTATGATTTATAAATAGTCAATCAGATAGTATTAAAAGGGGAGTGC
Source organism: Candidatus Peregrinibacteria bacterium (assembly GCA_014728955.1). Taxonomy (GTDB): domain Bacteria; phylum Patescibacteriota; class Gracilibacteria; order UBA1369; family PNNO01; genus PNNO01. Next base: position 7,373 of record WJKT01000109.1, on the reverse strand, counting down.
CTAGCTTACCATAAGCAGCCTCCTCTTTTTTAAATAGTCAATACATATTGAACCACATTTACAACAACCCAAGCTACAAGGACCAAAACAAGTCCCATTAGAGCGTGCTTGATAGTGTTTTTTGCCGCATCCTTTTGATCATTTGCACCGGAGATAACCAACTGATATCCGCCAATAACAATAAAGAAAATAGCAACAAGTCCTGCTATTCCTATAAGAAATTCAATAAAATACACAATGAAATACGGGATCATCCAAAAATGAACTCTTCCCGTTTTAATGGCGCACGCAAGTATATCGTTTTTTGATTTTGTATCTTTCTCGGCAAACCATTTGCCAATATTGGTATTTTCCTTATTACCTTCAATCGGAAATTCAGAAGTTTGCTCAATGCCTAGAAGTGTCTTGTTACAATCGGTAACCTCTGTTTGCGGCAAAAATGTTCTCGACGGACCATCTTGGGCAAAAGCCGGAAGGATAGGCTGTAAAACCACTATACATACAAAGGCAATAAAAATAAGTCGTTTGCTGACAGTACTCATCAAAATTATTTAATAATCCATTTCAGCTACTATTATATCATGAAAGAAGGAGGCTGTATAAAAAAGTTTCATTTTCATTGAAGGGGATTTGCATTACAATAATCCAGCAATTAACTATAGATATGAAACCTCTTGTCGCCATTGTCGGACGTCCCAATGTTGGAAAATCCACATTATTTAATCGTCTTATCGGAAAACGTCTGGCGGTTATAGCCTCGGAAGCGGGAACAACACGCGATCGCATTTATCAAGGCATGGAAATAGAAGATTACGAAATCACGTTGGTTGATACCGGCGGTCTTGAGTATGGGAAAAAAGACAGCATTGAAGCGGATATACAAGCACAAGCGGAATTAGCAATCGAAGAAGCTGATATTATTTATTTTGTTGTCGATGCAAGCGATCCATTAACTGCCGATGATTACTCGGCGGCAACTATTCTGCGCAAATCGGATAAAGAATCTGTTCTTGTTGCAAACAAATGCGACAGTCATGAAGCCGAAGAACGCGTTATAGAACTATACAAGCTTGGATTTGGCGATCCCGTTGAAGTCTCTGCAATCCATAATTCCGGCATTGATGACCTTAAAAAAAGAACAATAAGTCTATTAAGCAGTTTGGGTATAAAACCTGAAACTAAAACGGAAAACGATACCGATATCGATAAGGCGATAAAATTGTGCTTCCTGGGAAAACCGAATGTTGGGAAATCTTCTTTGGTGAATGCACTTGTAGGCAAAAAGAAGGTTATCGTCTCGGATACACCTGGAACAACCCGCGACGCAACCAATACACATATTACATATAACAATGCGCCCTTTACTTTAATTGATACCGCCGGATTAAAGAGGCGTGGGAAGATTAAAAAGGGAATCGAAAAATTCAGTAGTATTCGATGCTTTAATGCGCTAGAAAAGAGTGACGTTGCCTTACTGGTTATTGATTTTGGAGAGCCTTTTTCAAAGCAAGACATGCATATTGCGCAATTCATTCAAGAGGCGAAAAAAGGAGTAATTATTATCCTCAATAAAATCGATTTGGCTGAAAATCAAAAGCAGCTTGATAGGTATATTGCCATGCTGCAACGAAAACTAGTATTTCTCCCGTGGGCACCCCTTATCATGACCTCGGCAGTGGAAAAAAAGAATATCACAAAAATCTTTGATATTGCGCAAAGCATTATGGAGCAGCGCAACAAACGAATCCCAACAGCACGCCTTAATTCATTTATTAAAAAGATTGTATACAAACATGTCCCCACCGGCACAAAAAGAATCAGACCAAAAATTTTGTATATAACGCAAACAGATGTTAATCCGCCGGAGTTTGTTCTTTTTGTGAATAATGCACAGGCATTTCACTTTTCGTATCGTCGCTACGTGGAGAACGAATTGAGGAAGGAGTTCGGCTTCGATGGGACTGCGGTAAAAATTGTTTATCGTAATCGGAAGGAGTAAAAATGAGAAATTGTTCAAATTGAGCATATCGCTTTGCCCATAACGAGTGATACTGTTTTCTCATATCATTGTTATGAAATTTCAAAATAGTATCGGTAATAATAATGCCATCATCATTTTTAAGCGCATCGGCTTTTTTCCGACTCCTTTTTTTCTGCCATTTTTTAAGCAACCACTCTATTACATCACCAAACCGTCCTTTAAAGAGAAATTCAAGTATTTTCTGCATTCGCATAAGCCCTGGAGAAGAGGGGAGAAGATGTTTTTTTTGATCTATAGGATATGAAAAATAACGTGAAAGCCAGGTGTTTTCCGCAATAAATTCGCGATAGGTCTTTTGGCCTATAAGCGGTCGCATTAAACGTAGCCAAAAAATAAAATAAATATCATTATCATGTTTAATATGTTCTATGTTCAAATGGTCTCTGGAAATAAAGAAAGTAAGGCAAAAGCGCCCTTTTGTTTTATTGCCATGTCTTCGCAATCCCAGCAACTGAGTAAAAAGCCAAACCATGCTTCGGGCGAAAAATAATCGCTTTTTTTCAGTAATAATAAACAAATCAATGTCACTTTCTCGTTCAGCATTATAAAAGGAAAGGCTGTTACACAAAGCAACCGTTCTGACAAAGGGCAGCATTTGCATATATTTTACATATTTCTTTGCCTTTTTGATCAATTGGCGTGCCTGATGTTCTTTGTCCTTCCTTACTTTAAGAGAAAGAGCACGTCCTTTTAAATAAACATGGCTATGCGTCTCAACAATAAAACGTTCATGATCGGTAAAAGCCTTAAGTTCATCCAGCGCCCATCGCTTATAAAGCATATAATCGCACAATTCCTCTCGGGTAAGGGCAAAATCGAAAATATCAAAAAACGTGATTGTCTGAAGTAATGCTTTTTTTCGTTTTAGGGTTTCAGATTCACTCATTTAAGACAACTTACAGGAATTATACTATACACTTCTTTACATATTTTGCCAGTTAATTTGTAATAAAAACAATTTTCAGTCGTTTTGATATATTGAAGTGACAAATTAAATTAATCCTTATATACTTATATTTGTTCTTAACCCCCTTTCTCCATGAAAACACTGAGGAGAATGATGACCGTTTTTGTCGGGATAGCTATGTTCGTTACCATGGCTTTGCCGGCAGGCGCTTATTTTGTCATCGAACCTTTTGTGCCGCTTGTTATCCTCAACCCACTATATGTTGACGATGTGAACGGTGCAGATACAAATGCAGGAGATAAAGCAAATCCTGTACAAACCATCACCAAGGCTCTGGATATTGCCAATAATGGCACTGCTACCAATTATCAAATTTATATTGCCGAAGGTGATTATAGTAACGAAACCTTCCCATTAGAATTATCGGGTAAAGACATTTCTCTTTACGGAGGATATTACAATAATTTTGATGATAGAGATGTTGCCAACCATCAAAGTGCAATACGAGGTGGAAGTGACAATACAATCGAAGTGACAAATATTAATTCAAACCTTTCCGGTCTTAAGATTTATGATCAATCAAGTGGAGCTGGATCGGTTATTAACGTCAATACAGATGATGGTGACAATGCGACAAATTACAATATTAGTATTTCGGAAATTGAAATAGTCGACTCTACAACACTTGGTGGAGGAATCGCCGTTTATGCTGAAGACGGAGACGATATTGATGTGTCAAATAACTTTATCCATCAAGTTGAAGCCTTTGGTGGCGGTATTCTTGTGGACGGAACACCGAGTACATCTGAAATCCATCATAATTTCTTATACGACAACACTGGTTTTTATACTATTGTAGCGGATAATTCTCTTATCTATAACAATATTATTACAAAAGCATCGGGAACCGGCGTTAACGTTCGGGATAATTCAAAAGCATACAACAATACCATTGTGAACAACAACACCGGTATTTATGTTGCTTCGGGAACAACCGGAGCTGAATTCATGAACAATGTTATAGCAAATAACACTTCGAAAGCTGCGGACATTGCCGGATCAGCAACGTATGATTACAACGTATACCATGACAATGGCTCGCTCGGACACACTATGTCTACAAACGATCTTGCATGCGATCCGTTATTGGCAAATGTGAACTCTCTCAATGAGAATGATTATGAACTTGGGACAGGGTCTGAATGTATTGATAAAGGAACGGAATTAGCGGAAATCACCGACGATTATTTCGGAGATGCACGGCCAAAAGATGGTGACGAAGATGCGCAATACAACACCGATCCGGGAGCAATTGAAGCAGATGGTGATGTGGCAACTCAACCTGAAGTGCATAGCTCAACTGCCAGCCCTAATACGTTCTCGCCAGACGGAGACGGACTTAATGACACGACAACACTTTCATACGATTTAAATGTGACCTCAGATGTTCGCATTGAAATTTTGGACGGAACAGATGTTGTTAAAGAAGTATTTACCGGCGTTCAAACATCGGGGACACACACTGCCGTGTGGGATGGAACCGATAACAGCAACAATGTTGTTGATGAAAAAACATACGAATTTGAAATCTATGCGGAAAATTCTGAAGGATATGCGGCACAAGTAGGAAATGTAACCGTTGATTTTGCGGCAAGCCAACAAGATTGTGCCGGATTCCCGGATGTTGCGTATACCGATCCTCTTTGTCCTGCAATCACCTACGTGAAAAACGAAGGTATTTTTTCTGGATATCCTGACGGAACATTTAGGCCGGGAGATATCATTAACCGCGCTGAAACAACAAAAGTAATTCTACTCGGTTTCAATATTCCATTACTTCCTGACGATGGTACCGACCTTGGATTTAGCGACGTTATTATTAACGCATGGTACATGACGTACCTCAGAACGGGACAAAATGAAAATATTATTGAAGGATATGGAGATGGAACGTTCAAACCTGATCAACAGGTGAACAGAGTAGAGATGCTCAAAATATTCCTGGAAACTTCAGGAGTTGACTTAAGTGGCGTTGTTTCTCCAACTGATCCGTATAACGACACGCCAAATGATGTTTGGTATTCAACATACGTTCAATTCTCAAAAGATTATGCATTAATTGATGCTGATGCTTCAGGAAATTTCTATCCTGCAGAAGGAATGGAACGTGGAGATGTTGCAGCATTATTCTATAGATTTGATCAAGCCGGATTGTAAAAACACATCTTATTTTATCCTCGCATCGTGCTATAGTAATGGTACGATGTGAGGATTTTTTTTATGAAAATACGTGCCAAAATTAAAAAATTGCTCTCCAGCATTCCCGCCAGTACCGGCGTGTATCAATTTATCGATAAAGAAGGAGAGGTCATCTATGTAGGGAAAGCAATTAATCTTAAGAAAAGAGTAAAAAGTTATTTCCAACGATACGACAACCATTCAGTACGAATTCAAAAGCTTGTTCAACATATTCACGATATTCATACTACCGTTGTTGGCAGTGAACTCGAGGCAATACTACTGGAGACCAATCTTATTAAAGAACGTAAACCAAAATATAACATCCTCATGAAGGATGATAAGAATTTTGTTTATATAAAAATAACAAAAAATGAGGATTTCCCGCGCATTAGTGTTGTTCGTAAAGTTGAGCAGGACGGAGCACTATATTTTGGTCCTAAAACGGCTGCAAGCAAAGTAAAAAAGACCTTAAACGTATTAAAAAAAATCTTCCCGTATCGTCATTGCAATCTGGAATTAGAGCAACAAAACGAAACGGTAATAGTACGTAAAAAAACAATGAAATACCCATGCCTTGATTACCATATAAAACGATGTGTCGGGCCCTGTATTAACAAGTGTACCAAAGAGGAGTATCACGAAATAATCGAACAAATTATCCGATTCTTAAAAGGGAATACCGAAGAGATTATCGAAACACTAAATCGAAGAATGAATAAGGCGGCGCGCAACAAACAATTTGAAAAAGCGGCGAAATTAAGAGATAAGTTGTACGCCATAAAAGATATTAGCGAAAAACAAATTATCAGTTCGCCAAAACGAATTGATATTGATTCCGTACAGTGTATAAGTCAGCATGGAAAGGCTTTTGTTACGCTATTTATGATACGTGATGGAAAACTGATAAATCAGGAAAACTTTATTTTAAAAGCGTTTGAAGCACAGAACAAAGGAAGCGACAAAGAAGAGATTATTACCTCGTTTTTATCTCAATATTATGCGCAAGCTACCGATTTCCCAAAACAAATAATAAGCCCTGTTTCTATTACGGATTCTTCACTACATGACATGATCGCCAGCCGTGCTGATCAAACGGTAACTATTATAAAACCACAAAGAGGAGAGAAGAAAAAAATACTCGATTTAACGTTACGAAATGTTAAAAATTTTGTAAAACAAAATCAAGTACGTTGGCAATCCGATAAGGCTAAACGAAAAAAGGCACTGCAGGATATAGCCGAGGCCTTGCAGTTGGATAAAAAACCCAAACGTATTGAATGTTTTGATATTTCACACTTGGGGGGGACAAATCAAGTTGCGTCAATGGTTGTCTTTGAAAATGGCATACCTATTAAAAAACAGTACAAGCGGTTTAAAATCAAAACGGTTGAAGAAGGAAAACCGGATGATTTTGCGGCAATGATGGAAGTAATAAAAAGAAGAAGTGCATATTTGGTAAAAAGTCAGCACGATGTAACGTTATCAGTACGAAAAGGGCAGGCAAAAGGGAAATACAAAAACAAAGTTATTGCTACAGCAAAGCTGGAGAACAACGATACCATTTCTGTTATTTCTTCATTACAATGGAAAACTAAAAAAAAGAAGCTGCAGGAAGATTTTATAAGATTGCTTGCAGAAAAAGCAAAAAAAAACCGGGTGTATATAGAATGCTTGGCAACCCAGAAACCTATTGTTAAGGCGGCCGGTTTTCGTCATATAAAGAAAATACCCGATGAGCTGTCATCGCACAAAAAGAAGCATTATTTTCTTCTTAATAAGAGTGCATATAAAAAGGAAAAAGGATTCACCATAATGCCGGACCTGATTATGATTGATGGGGGGAAGGGACAATTGTCACAAGGTGTTTCAGTATTAAAAGAGCATAATCTTGATATTCCTTTGGTTGCTATTGCTAAAAAATTCGAACATCTTTTTATACCGGGGCGCACACAACCGATTATTATGGAAAAAACCTCCGAAGGGCTTTACTTGCTCCAGCAAATTCGTGATGAAGCTCACCGCTTTGCCATTAATTATAATAAAAAGCTTCGTTCAAAAACCATGTTTGCTTAGAAAGCAATGGTGCCGAAGGAGGGAATCGAACCCTCACTCCATAAATGGAACGCGATTTTGAGTCGCGCGCGTCTACCAATTCCGCCACTTCGGCTTTTACTATACTAATAT
>WJKT01000108.1 GCA_014728955.1 Candidatus Peregrinibacteria bacterium | reverse complement strand
GTTTTCAATTGTGAGATTTATTTAATCACTTTTTAGACTTTTTGTCAAGTCTTGATTTAAATTAAAGATGATTGATTTACTTCGGCCAACAGGCGCATATAAGGTTCACTTCCCCGCCTTAGGCGGGTCGTTCACCCAAAAAATGCTACACTCGTCTCGGTGGTAGGCACGTCTTCGACGTGACATTTTACCACCTCGTCTCGTTTCGCATTTCTTCTCATATGCGCCGAAACGTTATACGCAATTCAAAAAACTCCTCAAAAACAGAAAACTTTATTAATTTTAAATTTAAATATATAACATGACTCTTGAAAGAAAAATAGCCAAAATATTCAATCTCACAGATGAGAATTGGATGAAACATGCAAATCCCTGGAGTGTCTGGACAAGATATTCCGTATTGCCATTTATTGTATTGGCTTTTTGGAGCAGGGTTTGGATTGGATTATGGTACCTTCTCCCAGCAATTATTTCGCTTGGCTGGATGTTCTTTAATCCAATATTTTTCAAAAAGCCAAAATCAACAAATAATTGGGCATCAAAATCCGTATTAGGAGAACGCGTTTTTCTTAATAGAGATAAAGTTAAAATTCCAAGACATCACCAAACCATAACAAAAATACTAAATTCAATTTCATCAATAGGGATGATCTTTGCAATTTACGGAATTGTAAAACTTGCTTTATGGCCTGCAATTTTTGGAATTGCTTTAGCTTATCTAGGAAAAAGTTGGTATTTAGATAGAATGGTTTGGTTATATGAAGACATGAAGGATTTGCCTGAATATAAAAAATGGCTATTTTAATGAGGGTTTTTTGAATTCACTTCGCTTCGACAGGCGAAACATTTTTTCTTGTTATTCCAGCGAATGAAAGTAGTGACGCCTACAGGTTCACAGGACCTTTCATGAGTGAATCGATAGAAGAAATTCTGGATTTGTTCATGCAAACAGTAGAGTTGAAGCAATAACAAAGGTCTTTAGAATCAGAAGCTCTCAAATTTAAGGTCATAACTTTGGTGACATTCGGTTTGTGCAATGGTCAGCCTGCGGCTATATGTCGAATGTTGTACGAAATGGCAAAATTAGATAAGATACATTCATAAGATTAACCAAAATATATGGAGACTGCTAAAAAGGGTATTGCTATCGGTTTCGGAGTCTGCGTGATAATCTTTGCAATTTTGGCAATATTAGGAATATGGGAGGTAGTTGATCAAGATATTGCTATGAAAGCACTAAGTACTTTAGGTGTAGTTTTAATTGCTACATTCATAAGTTCTGTAATTCTAAACAACCTTAGTAAGAAGAAGTAATATTGCCACATCACACAAAAGCAAACTATTCGCCTTGGCCTTTTTCCGGCTGGCAACAAAAAGCCAAAAAGTCTTATCCGGTTTGCGCGATGAGCTGCCTTCGGCTTATTATACTATTGCAAAAAAGTTCGCATAGTCCGCAAACGTTATATTCAATTGCCTCTCTCAAGAAAAGTTTATATAATTTATAAAATTAACAATATTATTATGATGCAAAAAAAATGGATGTTGGGTTTCCTTGGATTCATGGGATTGCAAGGGGTCCCGGGAATTATTAATGGAGATTGGTTACAGGCCGTTTGGATTGTTTGGTTTGTATGGTTTGTCTATTTTATTCCAAAAAAGAAATAAATTTAAATTAAACCTTCAGAAAGATTCTTTTATAATCAGTCTTTATCTTTTGTGATAAACTTACCCTAAAGGTTTTGAATTTTTATGTATAACAATGAAAAAAGCATATAAGAAGTGCCTCGCGTATATTCACGATAATCAGAAAGCATTAACTTTTCATCTTCCCGAAGATAAACATGTTCATATAGGATTGCCAAACCCTTTTATAGCTCCATCATCAAGCGAAGGGATATTCGAAAAAGACCAGTTCTATTGGGATAGTTATTTTATAATTCTTGGATTAACGGAAACAAGTCAAGTTGATTTGGCAAAAGGTATGGTTGAAAACTTTGCCTATCTTTTTAATAAACTTGGTTTAATTCCTTCAAGAAACAGATATTACAGCACTGTTATATCGCAGCCGCCCTTTTTGACATCTATGATAATAGAGGTTTTTAACAAAACTAAAGATAAAAAGTGGCTTTACGATATGACAAAAATAGCTGAAAAAGAAATCAACACCTATTGGATGGATACTAAAAAAGTTCATAAGGTATACAAAGGCCTATCCAGATATTACGGCTCTCCCGGCACCCATCTGAGCGCGGAATATGAATCCGGCTGGGACGTTACGTCTCGTTTTTATGAAAGATGTATGGATTTTTTACCTATAGATCTTAATTGTCTTTTATATAAGTATGAAACAGATCTTTCACTCATTTATAAAAAACTTGAAGACAAGATTAAATCCAATACGTATGCTAAAAACGCCCAGAAAAGAAAGAAAATAATGAACACATTAATGTGGAATCAAAAGCAGGGGTTCTTTTTTGATTATAATTACACAAAAAGACAACAAAGCGAATTTCTTTCATTAGCCGGATTTTATCCTTTGTGGTGCGGTTTGGCAACAAAGGAGCAGGCGAGCGCAATGAAAAAACAGCTTCCCCTTTTTGAATATAAGGGAGGGTTGGCCAACACACAAAAAGAAGATATTTCAAAGACATTTAAGCAATGGGATTATCCAAATGGATGGCCCAATCAACAATGGATTGTTATTAAAGGATTGTTGCGTTACGGTTTTAAAAAAGATGCTGAAAGATTGATAAGAAAATGGCTCAATATGAACAAAAATGTATATGAAAAAACAGGGTTTTTTTGGGAAAAATATAATGTTGTAACCGCAGATAGAGGGAAAGATGGACGATATCCGACGCAAAAAGGTTTTGGCTGGACCAATGCGGTTTTTATAAAATTATTACATGCAATGGAAAGCTAAAAAAAACCGCAACTTTTTTGAGATACCGTGTTATTGCTTCGGGATCCTCAGGATGGTCCGGGTGATGTGCCGACTACTTGCGTTGTAACACCGGAAAAGCTCTAATTTGACAACAAAAGCCAACTGTGGCAATATGGGTTCCTCATTTTTCAATCGGGGAACCCTTATTATTGTCTAATCAATTTTTTATGAAAGAAAAAAAGCCATACCTTTTACAAGGAGTTTTTGATCCTGTGTTGAATACGGCTTCGGTACGCCAAGATAAACCGACTATCCATGAGTTGGTTACCCGTGTGCGGGAAGAAGCGTGCGAAAAATACCCTCTTGCTTTAAATGAAAAAGTACAACTTATTGCTGATGATGTGCGGCATGCTATCGCTATTGTCTTAAAAGACAAGCAGGATCGATATGTCTTGATTAAACGAAAAACAATAGAAAACAACCCATATAATAACGATAATAATAACGTTGAGGAACTCGCCGCACTTGAAGGATATGATTTTCCGTTGGCCAGCCGTGGTGTGCTTCCCGATAGTTCGTTTAAAGTTAAAAATAGTGTGGATGATGCAATTATACGCGATATTTCATATATGGGGATAGCATCCGAACAACCAAAACAGCATAGAGCAGGTAATGATGCCGAAAAAGTATCCATGTCATGTTATGAAGCGACTATTGATGAGGAATATGTTGACAGGGCTGCTGAAAACAATGGCATTATAATGAGCAAAAAAAATATTTTATCGTTACAACCGCAAGAATGTTCTTCGAAAGTGCATGTTTTGAAGCAGTATATATGGGATATGATACATAATGTACAATAATGTGACATATGTTGTTTTTTTACCTGCGGCGTGCTAAAATAAGAAGATAACAATGTAACAAAATTATTGATATGCCGGTTGGTACGCACGTGCATCATCACATTATTCACCGCAAAAAGAAAAAGAAAAACAAACATAAACGCGGAATGCGTAAGCATGTAAAGAAAAACATTCTTGATAGAATGATTTATTTTGCGGGTATAGCCGGGCCGGTGATGACTTTGCCTCAGGTTTTTAAGATATGGATGGAGAAAAGCGCGGAAGGCGTTGCTCTGGAAACATGGGTGACATATTTATGTCTTTCCACCATCTGGATTTCATATGGGTTGCTGCATAAAGAAAAGCCTTTGGTTATTATGTATAGCTCATATTTTTTCATCCATATTTCGATTATTATCGGTGTATTTTTATATACCTGATTACATGAGAGCGTGTGTTGTTGACAAACCCCCTTGTGTCATTGTAGTATCTGTTTCCTATACAATGTACAATGGTATTTTTTAATGCATAAGGAAATCGAAACATTATTTGGCGGGCGATATGACAGTGTAAAAATGATGGAAGCGATAGAGAAAAAATTCCCCAACTCCATATGGGTTATTGATGCAGCACTGGAAGAGAATATAGCCTGGATTTCCAGTGCGGTTTCTATGCAGCGAGGATATAGTCCGGAAGAAGTGATGGATCAATCCTTATCGGATATTTTTACCGAAGAATCGCTCAATAGGGTATATGCTGTTTTGCAAGAAGAACATGAATATGAGAAGCGGCCGGATGTTGATAAAGATCGCATTCGCACAGTGGAACTCGAAATGAAGTGTAAAGATGGAACAACCATATGGACTGAAAACCAAGTATCGTTTTTGTATGATGAAAATGAAACGCTCATCGCTTTTTTGGGGGTAACAAAGGATATCACGGAGAAAAAGCTTGCGGAAGATCGACAGGAGCTGGCCATTCGTATTTTAGAATGTCTGAACGCGGACACGGATATTTATGAAACAATTGACGACATTACCACCATGATTCGGGAAAGTTTAAAAATCAACGGTGTGTTATTGCAATTAATTGATGATGATACAGATAATGTTTTATATTCGTATACCAGTATGGAAGAAGAAACGACGAAGAACGCCGACAGCGCTGCGTATGCATGTTCGCTGTGTGCCCGGAAAACGGAAATAGAAGATCATCCATATATAGAAAAGACACCACAGGGGAGTGCATGGTTAAATGCATTTGATATACTGCATGGCGATAATGCTGGAGATGAAAACGATCTCCCCTTATGTTTGCAACAGGGGTATCGATCAATGGCTATGATTCCAATACAATCCAAGCAGCGTATCCATGGGGTACTCCAAATGTGGTCCGAGCGTGAAAAAATGTTTAATGAAAACATGGTACATTACTTTGAACGTCTCATGGCGAGTATGGGAGTTGCACTTGAAGAAAGACATATGCAGCAGGAACTGGAAACTCAGGAAGAAGCGATGCGTCATATGCAGAGAATAGAGTCGGTAGGGCAATTGGCGGGTGGTGTTGCGCATGACTTTAATAATTTGATTACTGTTATTAAAGGCTTTGGAGAAACGTTATTGAATCGTGATGATATTTCTCTTGATGCAAAAGAGGATATTATTGAAATACAAAAGGCGGCACATAGAGCCGCTCGTCTAACAAAACAGTTGCTCGCATTTAGTCGTAAGCAAATTTTGAGTCGGGAAGCGCTTGAAATAAATGAAGTGTTTGTCGGTATGCACGAAATGCTAAAGAGATTAATTGAAAAAAATATTACGATTTCGATTAATACGCTGGAAAAACCGTTATTTGTAGAAGCGGATAAAACACAACTTGAACAAGTTATTATGAATCTTGCCGTTAATGCACGTGATGCTATGCCGGAAGGAGGCAGTCTTGACGTAACCATGTGTGAAAAAACGGTTCATCGTGAATATGTACATAACCACGAACAGGTGAAACCGGGCAAATATGTTTCTATACGCGTTAAAGATACCGGCATGGGAATACCGAAAAAAAGATTAAATGCTATTTTTGAGCCTTTTTATACAACCAAGTCGGTTAGCCAAGGAAGTGGTCTGGGATTATCAGTTGTATATGGCATTGTTCGTCAACATAATGGTCATATTATGGTGGAGAGTACAGAAGGAGAAGGAACTGTTTTTGAATTGTTGTTGCCGGCACATAAGCCGACAGGTGCTCTTGAATATAAGACTGTTGAAGAAAAAGAAAAACATGATTTAAGTGGAAAGACTATTTTCTTTATCGAGGATGATATTGCGGTGCGGAAAATAGTATCCCGCATTTTACAAAGAGCCGGCGCCCATGTTGTTATTGCGGATGATATACAAACTGCCAGAAAACTTTTTGAAGAGCGTGAAGAGACCTTTGATATTGTTTTTTCCGATGTTTCACTTCCGGATGGAAATGGCCCCGATTTTTTACAAGAAATTTGCAAGGGAGGCTATGACGGGCCGGTGCTGTTAACCAGTGGCTATACCTTTGATGCCAAAATACACGGTGAAGGATGTAACGGTAAAGAAGTACCGTTTATGGATAAGCCGTTTTCGCCAAATGAGTTGCTTTTAAAAATATCGTCTTTAATCAAAGAAAAAAAATAGTATATACTTGAAGGGTAGTTACTAACCCTTATGTGTATGTTCATGCTTGAGTCAATTAATCCACTTGCAGTAGTAACCGCGGCGGTAATTTCATTTATTGTTGGAAGCTTATGGTATTCGCCGTTTTTGTTTGGTAGACATTGGGCGAAACTTGCCGGTATTAAAAAAACAAAAAAAGGAATGCAGTACGGATGGGTGAGATATCTTGTTTATTTTGCGGGGATGCTGGTGACCAGTTTTGTGCTGGCGCATATTCTGCTTTTTACCGCAGTTGCAAATGTTGCGGAAGCTCTCATGGTATCGTTTTGGCTATGGCTCGGCTTTATTGCCCCTCTTACATTAGGAGGAATATTATGGGAAAAAAAGCCGGTTATGCTGTTTGTTCTCAATAATGCGTACAACCTTCTTTCGTTGGCGATTATCAGTACGGTACTGACGACGTGGGTATAGCTCAAGGGCTGCAATTATTTCCCCGTCTTTTTAATGGCAACGACGCCGCCGAGTACGGCTCCGATAGCGGTGCCAAAACTCATGCCCAAAAAAGGAGCGCCGTAATATAAACTGCGGGTTATGTCGTGCGGATAAAACACATAACCAACGCCGTAAATCAGATAGCCGAGAAGGAATCCTCCGATAAGGCCGGCGACTGCGCTGATAAGTGAATAACTGACAAGTCTGATAAGGGCGTCATGATTGTTTTTCATGCCGAGTGGTTACTGAATAAGGGGTAAGAGTAGTATACCGCTATTTGTTTCAACAAAAAAGGCCGGTATTCGTCACGATGGACGAGCCGGCCCGGGAGAAGAACACGACCAATGTTCTTCTTCGATACAGGTGTCTTCACGCTTTCCACAAGTTCGTGAAAAGATGAAGCCACACAAGATGAGCAGAAAGAAGGTTAAATGCCTGTACGCGCCTTGCGGAGCGCTCCGACAAGAGGGTCGAAGGTGTAGTGGTGTGTTTGATGAGTCGGATCGATAAGCAAAACGTCGTTTTGATCTCCACGCAGTGGAATAAGATTTTCCGGGTTAACCTCAGTCGGCATCTCGTCGAGGACGGACCCGTACATCCAGTACCAATTGCGGTGCTTGCTTAACGATGTTTTAACGGTATGGTTAGTCACGAGATCATAGATTGCCCTGCTTTTGTTTGAGCACGTTTGTGTAATGGTTGAGAAGAGGGTCTTCACAAAGGTTTGCGTGCTTGTGTCGAGCGGGTGCGAAGTGCTAAATACGATCCAGGGAAGCGTTGATGCATGCGGGATGGCAATGCGCAGATCCATAATCTGAGTCCATTGCGTTGTGATACCAAACGGGATCTTCATACCGGTGAAGATGCCGATACAATAGGTTTCTTTTTCGTCCATGGCTTGAAAGAAACCCAGATAGGTCGTTTGAATAAGCAAAGCGTTAACAGCCAGGTAAGTTTCCGGGTTGTCATGCTGTTGCGTTAATTCTTGCCATTGTCGTAGTGTCATAACAACAATGTTGGTTTTTGCCATCTCAATCACTCTGTCGATAGTGAGATTAAGATAGCTGTTTTCTTTTTCGGTTAAGTCGTTAATTTGAATGTGCATGTATCTTCTCCTTGTAGCTTTCTGCTGCTGTTTGTCAAAATGTCACGCGGTTTGCAAGGCGCAAAACACACGACGACAACAGTATAAAAACCTATTGTAAAGGTCAAGAACAAGTGTATATATTAAGTTAGACATACTGAAAAATTATGGGTGAAAATATAAATGACAATACGATAATTCGATCGCGCCGAAAAACTATTTCATTGCATATTAACGATGAAGGAGAGCTTATAGTGCGAGCTCCCTATTATGCAAGCAAACAAAGAATCAGGCGTTTTATTCAGGAAAAAAAGCATTGGATTGAAGCAAAACAACAAGCAATGCGTTATCAATCCAAGCAACGTGATTATATGCAGCAATTACTTAATAAAGAAGCTATTCAGCGTACAAAAAAAAGAGCACGATCCTATTTTAAAAAGCGGCTTAATGATTATGCAGAGCACTATGGTTATACATATGGTGCGATGCGGCTTTCGGGGGCGAAAACAAGATGGGGATCCTGCAGCGCCGACAATACCATTAGGCTTAACTGGAAATTGATGTTTGCCGATCCTCGAGTCATTGATTATGTGGTTGTTCATGAGCTTGTGCATACTCGATATAAAAATCATCAAAAAAAATTTTGGTCTGCTGTTGCTTGCATACATCCTTCATATAAAGAAGATCGTGCATGGTTAAAAGACCATGCATATTTATTATCAATAAGTTCGTAGATAATAGTGTGTCACCGTATCGGGTCCTTTGCGATATTGCATGGTGTGTTTTGGTTGTATTGTATCGAGAAAGGAAATTGAAGAATAGGGTATGCCTTTTTTGAGTTTGTTGGGAGATGTGTAAACAATAATATGGTCGGCGGCGCCCGCCGCAATAAACGAATCCCAGATATGCCTTCCTCCTTCTACCAAAAGTGAGCTTATGTTGTTTTGTGCCAGCGTCGCGAGCAGCTGATTGATATCGATTTTCCCCGCCTTGTTAAGCGGTACGTGAAGCACCTTTCCGTGCTGAGGAATAAACGAAGGCGGGCGCCCGACTACCCACCATGTTTTATGCGCATATTCATCATTCATAAGATGCAGATGCTTGTAGTCATTGAGCGTTCCGTGGCTATCCAGGACAATACGAATCGGGTTTCGTCCCGTGACATGTCGTACGGTTAAGCGCGGGTTATCACGCAATGCTGTTGTTTTGCCAATCAGTACGGCGTCGTAGTGACTGCGCAGCGCGTGTACCTCGTGCCGACTTTCTTGTGAAGACAGTGTAATCGGAGATCCATCGGGAAGTGCAATATAATTATCTTTCGAACAAGCCATTTTTAATGTCACATAGGGCTTATTGTTTGTTATCCATTTAAAGAAAAATTGATTCATGCGGCGTGATTGCTCTTCCAAGACAGGATGAATAACATCAATGCCGTGACTGCGTAGTATGGCAATGCCTTGCCCCGAAATATCCGGATGAGGGTCGTGGCATCCGATCACCACACGCCCAATCTTTTCACGAATAATACGATCTGTACACGGAGGAGTTTTTCCGTGAATCGAGCATGGTTCCAAATTGACATACAGCGTTGCTCCGCCTGCGTTTCCCGCTACCGTATCAAGAGCGTCTATCTCCGCGTGTTTTTCACCGAAAGCATGGTGATAACCTTCGGCAATTATCGTACCGTTATTAACAATAACGCACCCTACAAGAGGATTGGGGCTGACGTGCCCCACCCCTTTTTCTGCAAGGGACAGACACCGCTTCATATATTGTTTGTGATCAGAGGTTGACAAGGCGCCCTTTTAAGGTTAAAGTTTTTCCTTATCCTGAATTGACAGGGATGTATTATTTGCTACAATTACTATACTATAACACGTATCCTCATGTCTTCGTCAGAAACACAATCAATGGAAGAAAAATTAAGATTACTCGCTTCGCTCGGCGGCTCTCCCGAATTATTGGATGACGCTGAAGAGCTGCAACAGATTGAGGATGAACAAGAAGAAATACGAAAGAAAATCGAGCAAATGCAACGAGATCTTAGTATACTTCATGTTGCTGCATAAGCGTTTTGTAGCATAGCGTTTTACAAGATAAATTTTTGGTGTGCAAGCTAAATATTACTTTGTTAAGCCAAAAACTTTGACTTTTAGCGTGAAAAACTATTACATGGAAAAAGCTTAAATACATTATTACTTAATATGCGCTCACTATTATGAACACTCATGAAAAAGATACCGATAATGAGAATCCGAATACTTCGCCTGAAGAAAATAATCATCGAAGACGCGCTTACGAAGTTGAAGGGAAAAGCCGTCTTGTGCAAAGAGTGCAACTTAAATTCAGAGAAGCGGTAGGAAGGGCAATGGAAGAAATCTCAGATAAAGAAATTCGAGAAGGTATACAGGCAATACAACGGGACGTAGTGGTTCTTTTACGTAAATTACAAGAAGAATCGAATCTCAACGATGTCTCTTTGCAACTGTTTGAAGATGAAATTATCGATGCTAAAGTTAAAGCTTTTATTGCGACAACGGCATTGGAAAGCGAACGAAAAATCCGAGAACATTTGATGAGACAAAATAATGAATTAAAAGAAACGCTGGATTCCAGTCAGGCTGAATTACAAAAAGAAATGTATGATGACTTAACCGGAGTATATCGAAAAAAATATTTGTTAAACGGCTTACGCAAGACACTTTCTTTATTGCAGCGTGAAGCGTATAATTCACCGGTACCGTTATCGGTTATGTTTTTTGATATTGATCATTTTAAAAAGGTCAACGATAAATACGGTCATCAAACCGGAGATGAAGTGTTATCTACCATGGGAAAAGTAATCGGCAAAATGTTTCAACGCGAAAGTGATACGGTGGGACGATACGGCGGAGAAGAATTTGTTGCCGTTTTGCCCCGATGCAAAATAAAAGATGCTGCAAAATTGGCGGAAAGTTTACGTGGTGTTGTTGAAGATACGCCGATGAAAACCGTACATAACGGAGAAATTGAAACGTTTGGTGTTACGGTTAGCGTGGGAGTGGTAACCGCTTTGTTGCATAAAGTAACTGATGGAAAGACCGAACGGGCTATGGATTATGTCCTTAAGCAAGCCGATACATTACTTTATGACAGCAAGCAGACCGGACGAAACAAAGTGTCGCTACGCGAAGTACATGTTGGTGAAAATCCCGAAGAGTTGGGTGGTGTAGTGGTATAAGGTTATTGTCAGATATAAAAATATTCTTTACAATACGTATAGCTTGTACATAAGCCTTTGGCATGATTGAACTGTTAAAACAGACGTATAAAGAGTGGAGGGTTGATAGAGCAACATTGTTGTCCGCTTCGCTTACGTTTTATACGTTATTTGCCTTGGCTCCCATTTTAATTATTATTATTGCCGTTGCCGGTTTTTTTCTTGGCGAACAAGCTATTCAGGGAGAAATATCGTCCTATATACAGGGGATGGTGGGTAGCGATGTTGCTACATCGGTTGAATTTATTATTGAAAATGCAAAAGTTGCCGACAGCAGTTTGATATTTACCATAATTTCAATTGGAATCTTTTTATTTGGTGTAAACAGATTGTTTACTAATTTGAAAATCGCGTTAAACGATGTGTGGGATGTAAAACATCAGCCGTTCAAGAAAATACGAACGATTATTCACTCAAAGTTGATATCGGTTCTCTTTGTTGTGGGGATAGGATTATTATTGGTTTTAGCCCTTATTACAAGCATCGCCATGGCCACACTGGGAGTGTATTTGGTAAAATTTTTACCGGTTGATTTCATTATGCTTAAAGCGGTGAATATGGGAATAGCCTTTTTATTAATCACCTTTGTTATCGGCATGATTTATAAATTTATTCCGGAAGTGAAAATCGCGTGGAATGATGTATGGATAGGTGCTCTTTTTACGGCGGTTTTGTTTATGTTCGGTAATTGGCTTATAGGAATGTATTTGCGTAATTTAACTCCTGAATCGGTATATGGGGCGGCGGGATCTATTATTATTCTTCTTCTGTGGTTATATTTTTCCGCTCAGATTTTCCTTTTTGGTGCCGAATTTACGAAGGTATATGCATATAAATACGGCTCGTTCAGCAGCAAAATTATGCAATGGTTCCACGTTATTCGTAACTGGCGCCGATAATATTTTAATATATTTTTAAAAAAATATTCATAAGGCTGTGATTAGGTTAAAGCCCTTATTTTATAGCCTTTTTCTATGTCTCAATTGTTGCTTATGCCACATAATGTGCACGGCGGTATGCTCCGCTTTGTAGAGCAATTTCTTGCAAAACAAGGTGTCGACTATCGCATTATTCGTGATCCCATTGAAGCAATGCGTCGTATCCGTGCCAATGCTCACCGGCAAGGAGTTGAGCTCCCTCGCGTAAAACCCATAACCATGCATGGGTTTCGTCTGGATCCGGAAACGCGTACCGTTTACTATAAAGAGCAATGCGTACGTCTTCGTAAAAAAGCGTTTTCTCTGTTTTATTTTTTATTGTTGAATCATGGGACGGTTATTGATCGCACAACGTTGCTGGAGCGGGTGTGGGGTGCTCAAAGTAATCCGTTTACCAATACGGTCGATGTACATTTGTCACATATTCGTAAAAAGCTTCTTGCACACGGCATTGATGTTATTAAAACAGTCCATGGCGTTGGCTATGCACTAGAGATTGAGTAGGTAATGTGTTGCTTCCTCCAATTGTGTATCATTGCCTTCAAGCGCATCTTCATACGTAAGCTCAACAATTCTGTCGGGTGTAATGCCTTCGTTTTCAATATTGCGGCCATTTGGAGTTAACCAGTGAGCAATGCTCATGCGCAGACTTGATCCGTCTTCAAGATATAACACTTCCTGCACACTTCCCTTTCCATATGTTTTCTCTCCAATAACAAGGCCGCGTTTATAATCCTGTATGGTTCCGGCCATGATTTCCGCAGCAGAGGCAGAACTGTTATTGACAAGTATAACCAGCGGCAATTCGGGAAGGGTCGCATTACCCCATAAGTAAACCTGTTCATTCTCTTCATTTTCTCGTGTTTGAATCTGCACCGCTACCTGCGATCCTTCAATAAGTTCCGACAAAATATCAACGGCAATATCAAGATACCCACCGCCGTTATATCTCAAATCTATAATTAGTCCTTTTGGATCATCCAAAATCATTTTTTGCAGCGTTGCATTGAATTCATCGCCGGTATCGTCACTAAACTGATTAATACTGATGTAACCGATAGAATCTTCCAGCAATTCATACGTTACGCTTTCAACATTTATTGCATCCCTTACGATAGTTACATCAAACGGTTCAGCAATTTCTTCACGGATAATGGTGAGTGTCACATCGGTTCCTTTTTCACCGCGAATACTCATAATTGCGTCAAAAAGTGTCATTTCGCTGGTAACCTCACCGTTTATTTGAAAAATAATATCGCCGGGAAGTAGCCCCGCTTCTTCTGCCGGAGAGTCTTTGAGCGGCGAAAGAACGACAAGCAATCCTTCTTCAATAGTTAATTCGGCTCCTATTCCTTCTAATGAAGCATTGAGATTTTCTTCAAATTGATGGGTCTCTTCCGGATCCATAAAAATGGTATACGGATCATTAAGTGAATCGACAAGCCCTTTAATAGAGCCATATATCAGTTTTGAGTCATTTTGAACTGCAGTTTCATCAACATAGTATGTATCAATTTCTTGCCAGACTTTCCAAAACAGTGACATATCAACTGCTTGAGGATTGTCGATAAGGGGTGTTTCCTCAGATTCCTCATACGTAAAAGTTTGTTGTTCCGGAATATAGTTTGTAACAAAATAATATTCTGAAGTTTTCCATCCTATGAGAAAGAAAAAAACAAGAGCCAATGTTGTATAAATGATTTGTCTTTTTGCGTACATAGAAGGGAATTAAGTAGTATCGTGATGTTCGATTATTTGATGTATATCGGTTGCTTTTTTTGTTTTTTCATCTATTTCGATAAGAACGCCGGCAAGTACGGAAGGGCCATCGGCTATTTCATACTTAAACGGCATTTGTGTTAAAAAACCACGGATAACGGGTTCTTTTTGTACACCAATAACCGAATCGGTCACGCCTACCATGCCCGCATCCGTAATATATGCGGTTCCTTCGGGAAGGATTGTTGCGTCTGCTGTTGGAATATGAGTATGGGTACCCAAAACAGCGGATACTTTCCCGTCCAGATAATGTCCCAAGGCTACTTTTTCAGAGGTTGCTTCTCCGTGTATATCTACAATGACTGCGCTTATATTTTCTCCTCGGTGTTCTGCCAAAATCTCGTCTGTTTTACGAAAAGGACAGTCGTAATTATGTTTCATAAAAACTCTTCCCATAAGATTGATAACCAGGATTTTTTGTAATTTACCCGTTTCGATTACTTGATAACCGCGTCCCGGATTGCCCGGAGGAAAATTTGCAGGTCTGATAACCGGAAACGATTTATCATCAAGCTTTGCCATGCCCGGTTTATGAGCGAATATATGGTTGCCCGAAGTAAAAAATGTTATGCCGGCCTCGCTCATTTCTTTAACTGTTTTTTCTGATATTCCTCTGCCGTGGGTCATATTTTCTCCGTTTGCGATAATGGCATCGGGCATATGGCGTTCCTTAAGAGCGGGAAGGAGTGCTTTAACTGTTTTTCGACCCGGCCTGCCAACAATGTCGCCAAGAAAAAGAATCTTCATAAAATATATGTGCTTACCTGATGCAAATGCGCTACTAACCATAGCATATTTAATCTTTATTTTAAAAAGATTTTAGCCTTCATTGATAGGCTCAAACCGTCCTTTAATGAGCTCTTTGAAATGAACTGTTTACGTGTAATTATCGGGATGTTTTCTCTGCTCATGCGTATGGGTGCCATGGTTCCTGATTGTTCAGATCTGGCTCTTGTATACACTATGAATGTTGTGCATACCCAAGAAGAAAACGGAGTTATGACACTTCTTGACAGAGCGGGGAATGGAGCATCCGTCTATGAGGTGTGCAAAACGATGCACACGGTAACATATAACGATATTGTGCGAAAACCGTATCGTGAACGTGTGCTTGCTGATGGTGGTATTCTAATTGAGAGAATGCAAAAGACAGCAATTGATCCTTTTGATCTGTTTCTTTATTACGAAGGAGAAGAAAAAGCGGTATATGCTTTTCTTTATATACATAAAAACACCGAAACGCATGAGGCGTTTCAACAAAAAATCATGCACATAGCGCGTAAAAAGGCGCAAGGAGGTTGCAATGAAACGGCATGGTGTAACGATTGGTGTATTTTTAACGGTGTTTGTTTTCGGTGAATTAACGGCACAGGCTGATCCTCTCATGTTCTTGCCATTCCGCTATGGAGAGTTGTGGTACTGCACACAGGGGCAGGGTGGGAGTTTTTCTCACCAAGGGAATCAATACTACGGTTTTGATTTCAATAAAGGCTCGTGGGTGAATTCAAC
Organism: Candidatus Peregrinibacteria bacterium; assembly: GCA_014728955.1. GTDB lineage: Bacteria > Patescibacteriota > Gracilibacteria > UBA1369 > PNNO01 > PNNO01. The sequence goes on along the minus strand of WJKT01000108.1, from coordinate 1,502 downwards.
CTCAAATCCGGCGTATGGGGGGAATTTGTATGCCCCCGTATCGGGAGAAATCGTTGAAGTACGGGACGGTGTTAAGGATTTCTCAAACAATAGCAGTTCGAATGTCTCAAACAATTATGGTTGGGGCAATACAATTGTTATTCAGGACAAAGGAGGAAGCTATTATGTGCGATTGGCACATATGAAGTATGGATCGACACACCATTTGGAGGTGGGAGATGTTGTTGAGCAAGGTGACTATATAGGGAAAGTTGGTCAAACCGGATACTCAACAAGTCCTCATCTGCATATACAAATCATGCGTTCTTCGATGGGGAAGTCTGAACCTTTTACCTTCGCCGAGGGGAAACTGTATTCATATGAGTGGATTCGCTCTTCATTGATTCGCAATGCTTCAATGATTGACAATAACGGTGAAGGGAGTTTAAGTCATGACTTCTCCTGGGCGTATACCCAGCGATATGGTGCATGGTATCTGCGTACAGGTGGCCAGGATTACGCCGGTAAAAATTATTATCGGCATAAAAAGACCAGCTACTATGATTCTGCTTTCTTCGCATGGCGTTTTCGTGTGAAAAAATCGGGATGGTACGTTGTTTATATGACCTATCCGTCTTATTACAATAACGATACACATGCGCGATACTACTTAAACGGGAAGTATCTTCGAACGCTCGATCAGACAAAAAGCTCCCCGTTTTTACACTATTTAACAGTAAAATATTTCAGTTCATCGAGCTATTACCGGCTCATGGTGAAAGGAGGGACAACCAATAAATACGTTGTCGCAGATGCGGCCGTTCTCAGAAAACTGTAATGTTTTTTGTGTGGATGTTATACGTATAAACTGAATATAAGTGCGGTTATCAATAATGGTAATCGCACTTTTTCTCTTTTGAGTATGTTTGAATATTGTTTTACGACTCAACTTTTATGAGTGGCGCCACCGATAAAGCCAGGCGCTTCACACCCACTTTTTCATCTTTAAACGCTACGGTTGCCACTTCGCCTTCGACGCTGACGACAACGCCTTCACCGAATGTCGTGTGGACAACTTTGTCACCATCCGTAACGTCTACATGAGGAGAGATATCCTCTACAGGAACAGGTTTTTTACCTATCGAATTGATAGACAAGTGCTTGCGCGGTTGGCCAAATGTCGTAATATATTTTTCGGGAATGTCGCTTATAAATGTCGACGGCGCATTCGCGCGAGCTTCTCCATAGAGCATGCGTTGTCTTGCATGTAATAAAAACAGTCTCTTGCGTGCACGTGTGATGGCTACATACATCAGCCTTCGTTCTTCTTCCATTTGTTCAGGTTCAAGCATACTTCGTGAATGTGGGAAAATTCCCTCTTCAAGTCCGGCAATAAATACGGTATCGAATTCTAGTCCTTTTGCCGAATGTATTGTCATCAAAATAACAGCATTATCCTCATCGTCCATGGAATCGATATCGGCAATTAATGAAATTTCTTCAAGAAATACCGATAATGAAGC
>WJKT01000107.1 GCA_014728955.1 Candidatus Peregrinibacteria bacterium | reverse complement strand
GAGATGGAACGAATGATCCTCGCACATGACGCTCGCGACGCGTATAAAATCTTGAACGAGACCGATTACTCTTCTCATACGGGAGATATTGATAACATAGAAAGCTTTGAAGACGTTATCAATAGCGGCTTACACGATTCTAAAGTTCTTATTAATAAAATTGCACCACAAAAATGGGCGTTTAATATTCTTTGGTATCGATACGATTTTCATAATATGAAAGTGCTTCTTAAAGCAAAGCACTCTAAAAAAACATATGAAGATGTACAGCGCCTACTATTAAGCTTTGGGCAAGTTCCCGTAGAAGCTCTAAAACGATATATTCTCGACAGTGAAGAGTCTTCATTTGAACTCCCGGAAGAAGATGAACACTATTTAAAAGAAAGTATTAAACTTGCAAACACCGACTATTTAAAATCAGATGATCCTCAACTTATTGATGTTGTTTTAGATAAAAGATTCTGCAAACTAATAAGTAGAATAGCAAAGAAAACAGAGAATGATTTCTTCATCACCATGACAAAAAAATATATCGATCTGAAGAATATCGAACTATTTATTCGTCTTAAAATTCAAAAAAGAGATGAATCACTATTGGAAAAAGGCTTTATCAACAGAGGGTATCTTGAAAAATATCGATTTGTCGATGCCTTCCGAAAAGATATTAATGATTTTGCGGAAAATCTTAAACATACCGATTATGGAACAATTATCCGTGAAGCGGTAAAAGGATACGAAGAAGACAATTCATTTGTAAAACTCGATAAAGCTTCATACGACCATCTTACAAACTATATTCAACGGGCTAAACGCATTGCTATTGGTCCGGAACCGGTATTTGCTTATTTTTGGGCAAAGAAAAATAATGCACTTATTATCCGTTCCATTATGGTAGCAAAGTTGAACGGTATTGAGCCCGAAGCTATTCGTACTATGATTCGAACCCTTTATTAATTATGGCAAACAACGCTTACAAATTGGCAATTGTCGGTACAAAAGATCAAATCTTGGGGTTTACCGCTCTGGGAATGACCGCTATCGCGGTAAATGATTTTGAAACCGCACGAGAAAAAATTCTTGACCTTGCTTCACGAAATACTGAAGGAGAAGAAGGAGAAACCAGACGAGAATACGCTATTGTTTTCGTCATGGAAGAATATGCCAGGCAACTTACCAAGGAAGATTATAAAAAAATAAACAAAGAAGCTCTGCCGGCGGTAATTCCTATCCCCGGCATAAAAGGCTCAACCGGTTATGGTCTCGAACGTGTAAAGAAGATGGTTGAACAAGCGGTAGGAAGCGATATATTCGGTTAAATCGTTTTACATACTATATATATACTAACTAATAACTTTAGAACATGGAAAAACAAGGAACAATCATAAAAGTATCTGGACCTCTCGTTGTAGCGAAAGGGATGGAAGGTGCTCGAATGTACGAAGTAGTACGTGTTTCTGAACATAAACTAATTGGTGAAATCATCGGAATCGAAGGTGATGAGGTATCAATTCAGGTATATGAAGAAACAGCCGGTGTCGGACCGGGAGAACCGGTATACCCTACCGGAGAAACCATGACCGTAGAACTTGGTCCGGGCTTACTCCAGTCAATTTATGACGGTATTCAACGACCATTGCCGCTTATTCAAAAAGAAGCGGGAGCATATATCACCAGAGGTATTGACGTTCCCGGTTTGGACAGAGAAAAGAAATGGGACTTTAAAGCCGTAAAAAATAATGGTGAACAGGTTGTTGGCGGTGATGTACTTGGAGAAGTTGAAGAAACTTCGCTTATTACACATAAAGTTATGGTTCCACCTACTATTTCTGGAACTATTAAAGAAATTAAAAGCGGTGCAATGAATATTGAAGAAACCGTGGCGGTTATCGAAGATAAAGAAGGAAAAGAGCATAGCGTTTCAATGTTACAAAAATGGCCGATCCGAAACCCACGACCGGTTAAAAAGAAAGCGGTACCAAAAAGACCGCTTGTATCGGGAACACGAATTCTTGATACAATGTTTCCTCTTGCAAAAGGTGGTGCGGGTTGTATCCCGGGGCCATTCGGAGCTGGAAAAACTGTTACACAGCAAACACTGGCGAAATATTGTGATGCGGAAATTATCGTTTATATCGGTTGCGGAGAACGCGGAAACGAAATGACCGATGTACTTATGGAATTCCCGGAACTGGAAGATCCGAATACCGGAGAAAAACTTATGAAACGTACCGTGATGGTAGCAAACACGTCTAACATGCCGGTAGCGGCTCGTGAAGCGTCTATCTACACCGGTGTAACAATCGCTGAATACTTTAGAGATATGGGATACTCAGTAGCGCTTATGGCGGATTCAACATCTCGTTGGGCGGAAGCACTTCGTGAAATGTCGGGACGTCTTGAAGAAATGCCGGGTGAAGAAGGATATCCTGCATATCTTGGTTCTCGTACTGCGCAATTCTATGAACGATCGGGAATTGTTAAATGCCTTGGTAATGAAGAACGAGAAGGATCACTTACCCTTATCGGAGCGGTATCTCCTCCGGGTGGAGATCTTTCTGAGCCGGTTACGCAAAACACACTACGCGTAACAAAAGTATTCTGGGGACTCGATGCAAAACTTGCATACAGACGACACTTCCCAGCTATTAACTGGCTTACATCGTACACGTTATATACAGACAATATTAAAGAATACTGGAATAAAGAGATTTCACCGGAATTTGCAAAATTGCGAACAGAAGCACTTGGTATTCTTCAAGAAGAAGCAAAGCTTGAAGAAATTGTGCGTCTCGTTGGTATGGAAGCTCTATCACCAAAAGAGCGTCTTACCCTTGAAACGGCAAAATCCCTTCGTGAAGACTTCCTCTTCCAAAATGCATTTGATAAAGTCGATGCATACACACCGCTTAAAAAACAATTCTGGATGCTAAAGAGTATCTTAAATGTTAGTCATGCAGCGGCAAAAGTCATTGATCAGGAAGATTTCAATTTTGAAGAACTTCTCAAACTTCCGGTAATGGAACGGGTGGCAAATGCAAAGAATCTTGATGCCGACGCGGAAGAAGAATACAAAAAGCTCTGGGAAGACACCAAGCGTGAAATTATGAGTTTGCAAAAAGCTTAACATACGTAATTTACTAACTACTATATACAATGCAAAAAGAATATAAGACAATTAAGTCTATTGCGGGCCCACTCGTAATGATCGAAGGTGTTGAAGACATTAAGTTCGAAGAACTTGTTGATATCACCACCGCTTCGGGAGAAGTACGCGCAGGTAAAGTACTCGAAGCAAAGGAAGGAATGGCTATTGTACAGATGTTCGAAGACACACAAGGTGTTGGGGCGTCTGGATCAAAAGCACGATTCCTCGGAAAAACTCTTCAATTGGGTGTATCACGCGATATGCTCGGTCGTATCTTCGATGGACGAGGAAGACCAATTGACGGCGGAAGTGAAATTATTCCCGAAGATAAAATTGATATTAACGGAAACCCGTTAAATCCAAATGCTCGAGATTATCCGGATGATTTCTATCAAACCGGCGTATCAACGATTGATGCACTTAATACCTTGGTACGTGGACAGAAACTCCCTATCTTCTCTGGAGCGGGTCTGCCACATGCGCAGCTTGCGGCACAAATTGCTCGTCAGGCTAAGGTAATTAAAGTTGATGATGAAGGTACTATTCAAGAAGATGCGGGTAATGAAGAAAATTTTGCGGTTGTATTTGCTGCAATGGGTGTAACATTTGAAGAAGCTGAATATTTTACCAACGAATTTAAAAAGACCGGAGCTATCGAACGTTCGGTACTGTATATCAATACCGCTGACGATCCGGTAGTAGAACGTATTGCTACTCCACGTATGGCACTTACTACCGCTGAATATCTTGCTTTTGAAAAAGGCATGCATGTACTGGTAATCCTTACCGACCTTACAAACTATTGTGAGGCACTCCGTGAGGTATCTGCAGCGCGTAAAGAGGTGCCTGGAAGACGTGGTTATCCCGGATATCTTTATACCGATCTTGCAACACTTTACGAACGAGCGGGACGTGTACAAGGAAAAGAAGGATCTATTACTCAGATTCCAATTCTAACCATGCCGGAAGACGATATTACGCACCCGATTCCTGATCTTACCGGATATATTACCGAGGGACAGATCGTACTTGCACGTGATCTCCACAAACAGGGTATCTATCCAAACATCAACGTACTTCCTTCACTATCTCGTTTGAAAGACAAAGGTATTGGTAAAGGAAAAACCCGTGAAGATCATTCAGGTGTTATGAACCAGCTTTTCGCAGCATATGCTCGCGGTAAAGAGGTACGTGAACTTGCGGTTATCCTGGGTGAAGCGGCTCTTTCGGAAGCAGATCTTAAATTCCTTAAATTTGCTAACGAATTTGAACAACGATATGTACAACAAGGTGAATATGAAGATCGAGATATTATCAAATCACTCACTCTCGGATGGGAACTTCTTAAGATCTTGCCGAAAAATGAACTTAAGCGTGTAAAGCCGGAACACATTGAAAAATATATGCAATCGTAAATAACTAGATATAATGGCTAAATTAAATGTAAATCCGACACGAATGGAGCTTCTTAACCTCAAGAAGCAGATTAAAACTGCAGAAAGAGGTCATAAACTCCTGCGTGATAAGCAAGATGGGTTGATGCAGAAATTCATGGAAATTATCCGTGAAGCTCGAAATCTTCGAAAAGAAGTGGAAAAACAATTACAAGCCGCTTTTAAGAACTTTGTACAAGCTTCGGCTATGATGTACCCGGAGATGCTTGAAAATGCTCTCTTATATCCTTCTGCGAAGGTATCACTAGACGTTGAGACTAAAAATGTCATGAGTGTGCGTATTCCGAATTTTACATTGAAACAAGAAGGAAATATTCTCAACTACGGATATCTGCAAACCAGTGGTGAACTTGATAAGGCACTTGAAGCATTTCAAGAAGTACTTCCGAAGTTGATTGCATTAGCTGAAATTGAAAGACAAGCAGAACGACTTGCGGAAGAAACGGAAAAAACCAGAAGACGTGTAAATGCGCTTGAACATATGCTGCTTCCAAATCTTAAAGAAACGGTTAAATTTATTTCGATGAAACTTTCGGAAGCTGAGCGAAGTGCTACAACAGGCGTTATGCGAATTAAAGCCAGCATTGAAGAGCAACAAGAAGAAGCGGCAAGAAAAGCGAAAGCAGCATAAAAAACTAGTAACCATGCTGTTTCATGATAGAATGCATTACGTAATTAGTATGTAATGTTTTCATATGAATAAATCTTCCGTATCTACCACGCATGCACGTCCATGGCAAGGAACCTTGCTCGGTGTTTTTAATATCATCGGCCTTGTTTTTCTGGGTATCGCCATGGTCGTTATTCTTATTATGATCACCGGCGGCGGCGCGATGTTGTCCCAAATGGCACCACAAACAAGCTTCCCTCTCCCACAATTTATAGGAACAATGGGAGTAATTGTTATCCTACCGCTTCTTGCAATCTTTGTTTTGGGTGTCTTTATTACCCTGGGCATTTTTAAAGGACAAAAATGGGCGATTATTGTCAGCATTGTTTTCACTATACTGTCACTTATTACATCGGTTTCTCAAGCTGAAACAACCTATATTATAGTAAACGGCATACTGCTTTATGCAGAAATCGTCTGTTTAAAAGATCCTTTTTACAATACGTGAAAAGTAATTCATAAAGCAGGAAATATATCTACATGACACCTATCTTTCTCTCTTTACAAACCGCTGTAGGCTTACTATGGAAAGCTTTTTGGGCACTGGCTATAGGGTATGCCTTTTCGGCAATCATACAGGTTTTTATTTCTAAAAAAGCAGCCGTCAAACATTTGGGGGAAGGAACACCCAAACAATTAACGCTCGCAGGCATTTTAGGATTTATTTCTTCTTCCTGCTCGTTCGCGGCACTATCGGGAACACGTGCCCTGTTTGCAAAAGGTGCTTCAATTGTTTCCGCACTTGCATACATGTTCGCTTCAACAAATTTAGCCATTGAAGTTGCTGCTCTTGCTTATATTTTCTTGGGATGGCATTACGCTGTCGCACTGTTTGTGGGGGCTCCTATTCTCATTACGATACAAGCCATACTCGTAACAATAACGTTTCCAAAAAAACTTGTTAAAAAAGCACAAAAAACAGCACAAGAAAAAACACATGGCAATGAGGATCCTGCACAAGGATTACCTACATCATTTAAGAATAAACTGCTACACGCAAAGACATGGCATCGGGTTGGCGCTGCTTATAAAGGAGAATGGGGCATGGTATATAAAGAAATCATTATAGGTTTTCTTATTGCGGGCTTTGTTGCAACCCTTATCCCCCCTTCGTTTTTCGAAGCGCTGTTTCCTACCAACCTGGCCCCATGGATGCTCATTCCTCTACAAGCACTACTCGCTCCTGTTTTAGCTGTTATTACAGTTATCGGTTCAATGGGAAACGGCCCATTAGCCGCAATATTAGCCAACAACGGTATTGTTTTCGGAGCCATTATGGCTTTTTTATATGCAGACTTTAACGTTCCACCGGCTATTAAAATTAATGCACGGTATTATGGATGGCCGTTTGCGCTTTATATAGCATTGATTACGGCCTTATCGGCAATAATAACAGGTATTGCTGTTCACGTACTATTCGGCGCATTAGGCATGCTGCCTACACATGCAAACAACATTCAAGAACTGGCTGCCTTTAAGATAGATTATACCTTTTGGCTCAATATAGTGGCACTATGTATTGCAATTACTCTTTTTATTATAGCGCGATACAACAAAGGAAAAGCCCCCCATTCACATCATCGTTAATACTCTGGTAACCCCATAATTATGAAAAAGCTGCTTATTTCTCTTGCGATTATTATTATTGCTATACTTGGCGGACTTTATTACCTGGGAGCATCGGATATGCAGCAGGACGTTGACCATATGAAACAAGAAACTGCGGCAATAAGCCTTTTATATGCTCAGAATATATTTGATACCCAGGCTATGGTTCCCGTTGCCCGCATGGTCGATAAAGACGAATTTGACGACTATATGGAAACCTTATTGGCTCATTGGAAACTTCTTGAAGAACGTAGTAATAATTTAGCCCATCATGCTGAAGATGTTGTCACTATGTATGACGATAAAAAAAATCTTGCTCTTATACAAACCCTCTATGCTTATCAAGGCTACACCAAAGAAGAAATAACAAAAATTTTTGATGAAGCCCCTGCCGGCAAACGAATTAAAACGCTTGCACAAGAACTTGAAGTGAGTGCAAAAAGAGCATACAAAGTGCTACAAATGACACAAGAAGAGCTAAAAGCAGAAGCGTGGAATGAAGCCGGTGATCAATTTGAAACACTTGAAAATGCTACAAAAGCAGTAAAAGACACCTGCAAAGTAGGATTATATGTCGGCGGCGCTGCATTAACCGGTGGAAGCAGCGGTATCCTCGGTGAAGCGGCACTCACCGCCAGTGGAGCCGACTTGCTCTTGGAAATAGGAACCGATTCGGCAAATGCATATTTTGGTTACAATAATGACCTTGCAGCCGTACTAAGCGGAACAAGAGATATCTTTACCAAAAAAGCTGCCGGTGTTTTAGGATTTATGACACTTGATTTTTCAGATGCCGAAAACACCTTTAATTCAGGTGTTTTTCTTGTTGATAATGCTATTTCTTACTATCAGGATAATGAAATAGCAGGATTCTCGTTAAATCCGAAAGAGCAAAAACTCACTGTTGAAACAATTCCACGATTGGATTTTAACCAATGGCTTGATGACAACAATCTTGATTCAGAGCCAACGCCGGATGTTGTACTCAAAACAATTACCGATTCATCACGTACAATTATTCCTCCAGCCACCGATAGTATAGAAGGATATGATAACGAGTATCTTAATCTCAATGAAGAATCAGTAACTCCCGAACCGGCAATCGGCAATGAGCATGTACTTGAAGCCTTTGATTTTGAGTATGAGGAAGCTGAGAAAGTTGATAAAACTGAAAAAGAAGAGTCGCCAGAAAGCAAAGAAGAAGTAGAGCAAAGCGGCATTATCGGTTATTGGAGTATGCATAGCGATTCACGAAATTGGACGTATCATTTTAAACCTGACGGAACCTATAGCGAACCGGGGGGCGGAGGAACCTATACCATGGGAGCTGACGGATACGGAAATTTCGGCGAACGTAATTTTTGTTTACTATTGGAAGGAGATGTATTAAAAATGAGTACGGAAACCGATTGCCGAAAAGTTGATCTGCCACCGTTTGAATTTGTACGATGGGAAGGAAGCCCGGAATAATCGCAGCCCTTTTTGCATAATCAAAGGAAAATGCTATACTTGACCAGCGTCTTGAAATATTTTTAACACCGTATTTATGAAGAAGACAATTCTAAGCATGTGCGCATTAATCGCTTTACTTGCTTTCACAGCGTGCGGAGAAGATCAACAAACTCCACCCGCAGAAACAAACGATCCCGCTACACAGCAAGAACAGGAAATTATCGACGAAGAGCCTATTCCGGAAGACGAAATGATGGAAGATGATGAAATGATGGAAGAAGGCGAGATGCCGGAAGATGATGAAATGCCCGATGATACAGAGACTATAGAAACTCCCGACTATGTAGGAACATGGTCCCGTATAAGCTCAACATTGAATGGAGAGCCGCAAGAAGTGGTTCCAAGCACAATAACTATGACAAAAGACACCTATATGTCTTCAACAAATGTCTGCACTATTAGTGGAGATTTATTTGCTACGGAAGACACTATGGACATTATTATTGATTCAAGTGATTGTCCGGGTGGTATTCTCACCGATTATGTAAACGCATACACCATTAGTGAAGATGGCGAAACTCTTACGTTCACCAACACACAATTCGGTGGCACCATGGTTGAAGTTTATGAGCGCGTAGAATAAGAAACCACCGACTGTCTATTGACAATTTTCTAAAAAATCGTATATTTATTCCCAACACAATCAGCTGACGGGGATACTTATGGTTTTGATGTACGATTCAACTTGCAAGACACACCGTGAAATTGCAAAGACAGCAGCAGATATTATCGCCACCGCCCCCACTCTTGATTCTACCGGCGACCACACACCGCTCAGACAATGTGCGCTTATTCGTGATGCCTTGCTACATGCTATGCGTAACGGGAAAACATCGAAAACAGATATTAAGAACCGTATACAAAAAACAATGGCCCCTGAAGATGAAAAACGAGTGACAACCATACGAAAAACCGTATCAAAAAATACTTCTGAGCACGACACAAAAAGTTCCATTCACACCATGGTTTCAAATCTGCAATCGGGAAACAAACAGGAGCAAGGGAAGGCATGTAAAAACCTAATGGGTTTTATTCATTTTTATATAAGGAAAATACGTCATCAGGGCCCGGTACAATATAAACGTCATGAACAAAGCCAGCCCAACGGTACACATTCCTATGATTTTGAAGACGCTACCCAGTATATTTTTCTTCAGTTATTGGAAAACATAACAAAAATCGACCTCTCCTTTCATGAAGCTCAGGTAAGAGCCTATCTCAATACCATGATCCAGCGGGCCTACGGAAAATGGAAAATACATGCAAGAAGACTGGTGCGTATTCCGGAAAGCGTCTATTACCGTAATTCATCATGCCGGCACAATGCAATAAAACAACGCTATATTTCAATCGATCAGCCAATCGCATGTTGCGAAGATCAGGAAACTATACGTGTGCAGGAAATCATCAAAAATCTCCACGATAATACGACACCCGAAACACATTCGTTACAAAACGATATACACACAAAAATACATGAATTATTGGACACACTACCCGCAAAAATGAGCACGGTTATAACATTGCGTTTTTTACACGGGAAAACTTTAAAAGAAATTGGTGGTGAAGTTTGCATCAGTGCCGAACGAACACGACAAATCATTGAAGAATTTTACACCATATTAAAAGCAGATGGGCCGGCAAAAAAGGGATACAAAAAAGCGAAAGAAGCCTATCAGACATTACAAAGCATGACGCAGTCGTAAGTGACTACTCCTCCTTCTGTGATCATTATATGGCTCGGCTGTCATATGCCCAATGTAACAAGGCCTGTCGCTGTTTTTTTCTACACGAAAGGTCACCGGGCACACAATGCTTTTTAATTTGCCCAATATGTCGCTTCATTGCCTTCCACCGCTTAATTTGCCTTGTATCTTCTTCTTCCATACGTCGTCCGAGATAATAACGACAATACCATTGAAACCATCCCCGCGGGTCAACAGGATGTATCCAGCCTTTTTTACGCCAATACGCAAGTGGCTTTGAAGCGTTGATCCCAAAATAATTCATATTCGGATCATGAAACTCATGACACAATTTTGCGTTTTTATACCACGAGTCAGGAAATTCATCCCGGCAATCGGTCATATACTTACCGCCAAATACACCCATCGCAAGCAACTGTTTGGGGGTCAGTTCCGGTTTAAACGCTTTATGAAAATTACGTCCCACCGGTTCGCTTAATACATACGAATAATCGTGCTGCATAAGATCGTTCACTGTAATGACAGTCCCCTTTACGAACGTTTTCATTATGATACATTATAAGTACTGTAATAATAACCTACACATCATGCCAACGAAAGAAGAATTCATCGACAAACTCAATAAAGCACTCGAGTGGGAATACGCTTCAGCAATACAATATGTTCAACACGCAGCAGTAATTACCGGACCCGAATATGACGCAATCGCTGAAGAACTTGTTATTCATTCAAACGAAGAGATGGCTCATGCTGTCACAGTTTCAGATATGATCAGTGACCTAGGCGGAACTCCGACAATCGATGTTGAAGAAAGAAATATCTCAGACGATTCAAAAACCATGCTTGAACAAGATCTCGAAGGAGAAGAAATCGCAATTTCTCTTTATAAAGAACTCATTGGTATGGCGGAAGAACTCAAAGAATACGGTATAAGACGAGGGCTGGAAGATATTTTGCTACAAGAAGAAGAACATAAACGAGATCTACTCGGTTCACTGGGCCGATAACAATAAAAGAGCATTGTCATGAGCCGTTTATTAAAAGCAATCCCGCGTGTTCTTTCAATAGCCATAGCAGGTTTTTTCTTCATGATGTCTTTTGATGAAACGGTTTTCTCAGTCGGTTTTTTAATGCACAACATCCCCACCGCCATTATTATTACCATCATTGCTATATGGTGGAAAAACAGCCTTAAAAGCAGTATTGCATTTCTTGTCCTCGGGCTAACAACAATCTTTTTCTTTAATACATACAGGCATATGCAAGCGGTATTAATCGTAACGATGCCGTTTGCCGTTGTATCGCTGCTACACCTGCTTAATTATTATTTCCTCGAACGAAAACGTAGCTTATAAAGCGTTATTGAAGAGGATTAGTGCAATCTTCAACACCCTTTTTCACGGTAGTGGTATGTTTTTTTACCGCCGATTGAGAATTGTCTTTCTTTTTATTATGCTCAACCTGAACTTTCATATTTTCAAGAATGTTTCGCGATGTATCATCAAGCGGAACAATTTTGGTAATATACTTAAGTTGCAATCCTTCAGGTAAATGTGCATAACGACATGGATAATTATTCCCTTTTCCTTGATCATCAGGCCAAACATCTTCACCGACTTCATCCAAAAAATCCTGTGATAATCCTATAAGGACACCATATCTATTCTTTGAACGATTAAAAATACGATTTAATCGACCTCGCGGAATCCCCATTTCAACAGCTTTGGTCACAAATTTATTAATGCGCTCCGGAACATCTTCATCCGGCAAACGATCATTCTCCGAATCATCAAGATATTGCACAAGATGCGCTTCTTCTTCAGGGGTTAATGCACGATGAACATCAAATCCCAATCGTGTTAATTCTTCAACCATATAGAAGAATTTTGTTGTCCCGGTAGCACTATCAAGTGCACGGAGCGGGTCATCAAGATCATCATCAAATGTTGCAAGTTTATATTCAAATGCATTTTCAACAATAGATGCGTATGGTGCTTCTCCGAGAGCGGCAAAAGACTCAATAGCCTCTTCTCCCAAACGAGCGTACGCAACCGTTTTATCATCCGAAGTACCTTCCACTTCTTCTTCATACCGATCAACAACATCAGCTTGATGCGGCAATAATCGATTCACGTCCAGTGTAAACGAGGTTATGTTTTCCGGAGTATTCTTATTTGTTTCCATAAAAAAAGTATTAAGAGTAGAAAAACCAAAAAGGATAAAACTTTAATGGTTATTAAGAGTTTTGTCAAGTCGCCCTATTTTATACTGGCAAAACAAGGGGGATTTGCTACAATTACGACAGTGTATTATTAACAATAAAACAATGGAGATTTTATACATTGTGCTGGGCGCGGCAGTCCTTATCGGACTTTTTGCCATTGCCGTCTACAATTCCCTTATCGTACTTCGCAACAAAGTTGATGAAGGATGGTCGGATATCGATACACAGCTCAAAAGACGATGGGATCTCATTCCCAACATGGTTGAAACCGTAAAAGGATATGCGAAACATGAAAAAGGCGTTTTTGAAGAAGTAACAAAAGCCAGAAGTCAGGCAATGCAAGCAAAATCACCCGATGAAGTAGCCAAAGCTGAGAATATGTTAACCTCAACATTAAAATCACTCTTTGCCGTTGCCGAAAATTATCCTGATTTAAAAGCAAATCAAAACTTTATGGATTTACAGGCGACACTTCGAGAAATTGAAGAACATATCCAAATGTCACGACGTTATTACAATGGTACGGTACGAGATTTCAACACAAAACTTCAAGTATTCCCCAACAATCTTATTGCCGGCATGCTCGGTTTTCAAAAACGCGAATATTTTGAAATCGAAGATGAAGAAAGACGTAATGTCAAAGTGAGCTTCTCAGATAAGAAAGAGAATAACGATACAAAAAAAGATACATAACATCGTCCTCCCCATGAAAAAAGCACTTGCCATTCTCGGGCTTTTTCTTATATGGATCCCCGCAACTTATGCGTACGCCCCATGGAATTTCCCCGAAATCAATCAAGATATAACCGTAATGGAATCAGGCAAAATACGTGTGGTGGAAACCATACAGGCCGATTTCACCAACGACGGACACCGAGGCATTTACCGTGAGATACCGCTACAATACAAAAACGAATTTGGTAATCCGCTCAATCTGCGCTTTTCATTAATCAGCGTTAATGACGAAAATGGAAATCCTCACCCCATTGCTGATCAGGGAAACTCATGGGGAACATATACCCTTCGCATCGGCGATCCCGATACATTGCGAAATGATGTGGCAACCTATGTTATTACCTACGAAATAGACAGAGCGCTTGGCTATTTTGACGATCATCAAGAACTATACTGGAACATTTTCACCGATTGGGATGTTCCTGTTCTTGAAAGCAGTGCAACCGTACATTTACCCGAAGATAAAGCTTCTTCAATAAACGAAGATGAGCTTCGCGCCGTCTGTTATACGGGAACCATAGGATCGGTTGAAACAAAATGTACTGCAGAAATTGTTGATAAAACGACTTTTCGCTATACCATGAACAATACAGCTCCCCCGGGAGAGGCCTTCACAATTGTTGCAGGATGGCCCGCAAACATCATTGAGAGCCCTTCGTTGCTCGCTTCGGTGTGGTGGTTTATTACAGACAATTGGACGCTTCTTATCCCCGTTATTGTCTTTTTACTACTTTATTGGCGATGGTATACAACCGGACGCGATCCAAAAACAAAAGACACCATTATTCCACGTTATAAACCGCCAAAAGGACTTACTCCAACAGAAGTCGGTACTATTATTGATGAAAAAGTTGATTTACAGGATATTACCAGCGTGGTTATTACCTATGCCGTAAAAGGCTTTATTAAAATACGTGAAATCAAAGAAAAGAAATTCTTTTTCTTCGATGATATGGATTATGAATTGGAGCTTATAAAAGAGTATGCACAAGACAAGGAAATACAGTCACACGAACGTACAATTCTCGATAATATTTTCAATGGAAAAAAGAAGGTGAAAATTTCAGATTTACGGTATAAGTTCTATAAAAAATTAAGCTCAATCAAGAAAGATATTTACAACAATCTGGTAAAAGGCAAGTATTTTGCTCACAATCCGGAACATATTAAGGCGATGTACATGGGAGTTGGAATTGCCGTTATCACGATAACGCTATCGCTCGCGGGGCTTCTGTTCTCATGGCTCGGACTTACCGGTATTATAGCCATTGTTGTCAGTGGGGCTCTTATTATCGGGTTTAGCTTTATTATGCCTCGCAAAACATTAAAAGGTGCGCAAACATTAATAGAAATCAAAGGCCTTGAAGAATATATCCGAACGGCGGAACGAGATAGAATTAAGTTTCAGGAAGATCAAAATCTGTTTTTCGAACAATTACTTCCTTATGCCATGGTACTCGGACTGGGGGAAAAATGGGCACAAGCATTTGAAGAGCTGTATCAAAAACCACCGGCTTGGTTTAGCGGCAACGATATGCAAAATTTCAACACCTATTACCTGGTCAATCGCCTCAATAATTTTTCCAATCATGCCAAAACCGCATTCGCTTCTTCGCCACGAAGTAGCGGATCCAGCGCCTGGAGTGGTGGAAGTGGGTTCTCGGGCGGATTCTCCGGAGGAGGATTCGGTGGAGGAGGTGGCGGCGGCTGGTAGAATTATGCCGTATGCTTGTATTCTTGATATACGCTATACATAAATTCGGGACTTACCCGTTTTGTGCCGGCATTCACTTTTAAAAGTTCGAACGCACGGAGCCGTAATAACTGTTTGTAACGCTTTTCAGGCGTCATTTCCTGCCAATAATGATATTCTTTCAATATCGTTTCCCGTACACCGGGGCTTGCTTGTAGAAATTCCACTTGTTCTTTTTGCTGCTTTAATTCTTTACGTTTTGTTCTAATTTCCTCTTCCAAATCAGGTTTTGCATGATTAAACGCAATATTACCAAACCATTGATAATCTTTTTCAAATGATGAAAAATCAACATATTTATCTTCTTTTTTTGCGTTTTCATACTTTCTTTTATACTTCTGCAACATTTCTTGCGGCAATGGCGGCACTTTTAATGCATCCAACAAATTATCAATCATTTCTTTCTCAAACGGCCCACCACCCGCACGGGCAAACGGATCATTTGCAAATTCGAGCACCTGGGTCATTTCACTGAAAAACCGTGTACGATATCGATCAAATGAAGTATAGGCTTTGTTCACCTGCACATGACGCTCTTCAATAGCGGCATTTCGTATAGCAGAAACACGTTCCTGTAATATCGTTAATGTATGACGCAGCAGTGATACCACTACATCTCCCAATAAAGCACGCCTAATATCAAGCGCTCCATGTTCTTTTTCAATACGTTCAACCAGATCCTGCATATCTTGAGCAATCGCTTCCATCGCACCCTCTTTATACGGCGAATGTAGATATTCCTGAAATGAAGCATTTTGTACCGCACGTTCAAGGTCATCGGAAAGCTGCCCAAATCCTGTTGCAATTTCTGAAACAGCATCCCAGCGAGCGGATTCGTCTTCCATAACACGTGTTGAAAGCATATTAACCACCGCCCGTTCCAACGGCAATTGTGTATTTACCGAAGGTTTTGTCGAAGGAGCATGCGATTTCAACCATGTTTCATAATCCACATGATCATCTAAACGATCTTTATCATTATCCTCCATTGAATGATTCATATTGTATTTTTATTTTTGTATCGCTTCATTATAGCACAAATAAGCCCTTTTTAAAAGCTTTTAATCATCTTCATTCTGTATAGTAGCCGCAATAGTTCGTTGCAACAAAAGTCGTGAGTGTTTTAACTGACTTCCTTCTTCCAGGGCATCGGCAATACATTCTTCTATACGAGCACACAGCGCCTGTACCTCCTGATTTGCCTCCACCATTTCACTTGCCAGCATATATCCCAAATGGCGCTCAAGCTCATATATATTCTCAAAAGAACCTTTTCCGATAAGCACCATATCAAGTCGATCATTCAGTTTTTGCAATAATGCCTCTTTTGTATCATCTCCTTCCCGGCTATACATATCAAGCACTCCCAACAATTGAGAACAATATTTCGCAAGCTGCTCAGGTGACAAAGCCGCACGACTTTTAATCATATTCAATAATGTGTTTCCATATTTGTTAAGCATCACGCTCGGTCCGGCCGCCTCCATATGAAGAACAAATTCTTCAAGTGAACGATGCGCTGCCGCAAGGCGTTCATCGGTATTGGTATCAGCGTCACTATGTATACCAACAACATCATCAATAATATCGCGAAGTATTGATTTCATAATCCCCAGACGTTCCTGTTCCGATAAATGCGCTTGATTCTCACCGTTCTCAATCATAATCAAAAGAAAACTAGAAAGTAAGGAGCTTATTATACTTTCTCTTTTGGTTTTGTCAAGACCAGCTTTCTCCTACATCCCATGCTCTTCACGAAGCATATCAATTTGATCACGCAACTCAGCCGCCTTTTCAAATTCCAAATTATAGGCAGCCATATCCATCTGATCTTCAAGTGTTTTAAGCAAGTGTTCCAATTCCCCTTTCGGTATCTTTCCTTTATTAATTTTCTTTCTTTCCGTTTTCTTGGTATGCAGCGTAATATCTTTAATCGCTTTCTTAATAGTCTTTGGTGTAATACCGTGTTTTTTATTGTACGCTATTTGTTTTTCACGACGCCGTTCGGTTTCATCAAGAGCCTCTTGCATGGCATCGGTAATACGATCACCGTACATAACAACAAAACCGTGGATATTACGGGCACAGCGACCAATCGTTTGAATAAGCGCCGATGTTGAGCGAAGAAATCCCTGCTTGTCAGCATCCAGAATCCCGATAAAGGAGACTTCGGGCAAATCGAGCCCCTCTCGAAGGAGGTTAATCCCCACCAGTACGTCAAACTTCCCAAGACGAAGATCGCGAATAATTTCTATACGCTCCAATGTATCGATCTCGGAATGTAAATAACGAACTTTAATTCCTTGTTCGCCAAGATAATCGGTTAATTCTTCAGCGGAACGTTTTGTCAGCGTCGTAACCAGTACTCGTTCTTGAGATTTCACTCTTTTTTTGATTTCTTTTAACAAATCGGGTATTTGTCCTTTAGTCGGTCTTACTTCAACTTTCGGATCAATCAGCCCTGTCGGTCGGATAATTTGCTCAATCACTTTTCCTTTTGTTTTAGCCATTTCATATTTACCCGGCGTAGCTGAAACATAGACCGCATTATTGATATGTCTTTCAAACTCTTCAAATTTCAGCGGACGATTGTCATTAGCCGATGGCAAACGAAAACCATGCTCTATCAGAGTCCGTTTTCTGGATACATTCCCGTTATGCATCGCTCCTATTTGCGGAACCGTCATGTGCGACTCATCAATCAGCATCACAAAATCATCGGGGAAATAATCAATTAAAGTTGCCGGTTGCTCACCCGGCTCACGTAAATTCAAGTAACGAGTGTAGTTTTCAATGCCCGTACAATAGCCCGTTTCCAGTAGCATCTCGATATCATATTCCGTGCGTGTTTTAAGACGCTCGGCTTCAATATGCTTTCCCACTTTTTTTAATTGATCATAACGAATTTTCAAATCAGCCTGAATATCACCAACAGCCTGCTTAATTCGTTCGGTAGTTGTAACATCATGCTTTGCCGGAAAAATTTTAACCGATTGTAATTCACGCAATTCTTCACCGGTAAAAGCATCGGCTTCACTGATTCGTTCAAGTTCATCACCAAAAAATTCCAATCGATAAATAGTATCGCCCGATGGCGGATATACTTCAACCGTATCACCCAACACATGAAACATACCCCGCCTAAATTCAAGCTGACTTCGTGTATATTGAATATCGGTCAAATGTCTGAGCATTTTATCCCGCTTATAATTCTTTCCCGATTCCAGTTCCACCGCAACATTCCCATATTCTTCAACACTTCCCAAACCGTAAATGCACGAGACGGATGCAACAATTAAAACATCTTTCCGCGTTAAAAGATTTTGTGTTGCCGCATGACGATATTTATTAATTTCTTCGTTAATGGAAGAATCTTTTTCGATATACGTATCGGTATGCGGCAAATATGCTTCAGGCTGATAATAATCATAATATGAAACAAAGTAGCTCACCGCGTTTTCGGGAAAAAACTCCTGGAACTCCGTACAAAGTTGCGCAGTTAACGTTTTATTATGAGCAATAACCAATGTTGGTCTTTGTATACGTTCTATAAGGTTTGCCATAACAAACGTTTTCCCCGTTCCGGTTGCCCCCAGCAAAACCTGATGCTGCTTCCCGCTATTAATACCTTTTACCAGTTTATCAAT